>JANLQV010000338.1:0-5453 GCA_031368025.1 Sphingomonadales bacterium
GGCGACGTGAAGTGCGGCGCCGAGCGCTGAGCCGCCGGGCAGGATGAAACTGTTGAGCGGCTTCATGCCGATATTCATCGCGTCGATTTCGGTTTCGAGCCGCGTCACTTGCGATGCCACGATCCGCAGACTCATCTCTCCCGGCGTGAAATCCTCGCCGGGCGTCGCAAGGTCGGCCCCGAGATCGAACAGGTCGTTCTGGATCATGCGCAACCGCGCGAGCATCTCGCCCTCGGCATGGAAGGCGGCGCTGCCGATCACGCTGTTGGTTTCATCAACATCGCCGATTGCGGCCATGCGGGCGGCATCCTTGGGGCTGCGGCTGCCATCGACCAGCCCGGTCGTGCCATCGTCCCCGGTGCGGGTATAAATCCTGTTGAGCTTGACCACGAAAAATCAGCCGCGCGACATGGCCAGCATAATGACAACGATCACGATCGCCAGCGCCTGAAAGGCTACGCGCCCCTGCATCATCTTGTTTTGTTTTAGGCCAGACGCGCTTGGTCCCGACCCTTCCCCGTTGAGATCTGCCTCGGTCGTTTTGAGAAACGCGATAATGCCGCGCACGAGCATGACGACGGCACCGATTATGGCAAGGACCAAGAGGATTGTGAGGATGGACATGGTGCCCCTTTATGCTTCCTCCACGGCGAAGCCAACCGGAAAGCGCGTGGCCCTGTCGGGCTCGGCGCAAAACGGGTAATAGCATTTGTGGTCATTTTCCCTCTTGACCCCATGATGTGGTAAATGCTGTCATGCGCTGGTCATGTTAAGCGGCGAAAGCGCGGTTGCAACAGACGAAAGGGGTTGAACGGCCATGTATCACCCGGATCTGATCCGCCATCCGGATGGCTGCCCCGCACTTGTGCTCAATGCGGACTACACGCCTTTGAGCTATTATCCGCTGTCGCTCTGGCCGTGGCAGACCGCGGTGAAGGCGGTGTTTCTCGATCGGGTCGATATCGTCGAGGAATATCAGCGCGAGGTGCACAGCACGAGTTTCGCAATGAAGCTGCCTTCTGTGATTGCGCTGAAGCAATATGTGCGTCCATCCCAACATCCTGCCTTCACCCGGTTCAACCTGTTCCTGCGTGACCGGTTTGAATGCCAATATTGTGGCAACCCGAAGGACCTGACGTTCGATCATGTTGTGCCGCGCGCCCAGGGCGGACGGACAACCTGGGAAAATGTCGCAACTGCCTGTGCGCCGTGTAACCTGAAGAAAGGCGGGCGGACGCCCAAACAGGCGCATATGGGGCTTCATTCCGCGCCGATCCGCCCGACCAGTTGGCAGTTGCAGGATCAGGGCCGCAGCTTTCCGCCCAACTATCTTCACGATAGCTGGCAGGACTGGCTCTATTGGGACATTGAACTGGAGGCTTGATCGCTCGGTCGTCCCGTCGCATGGGCGGTGGCTCAACCTTATGGAGAGCGTGATGATCGAAGCCGAGTGGTGGGACTATGAGGATATGGACGAACTCGCCGAAGCGGTGGCGGGGGATGTCGGCTTCATCATCGAATCGGCGATCGACGCGCGGGGCTCCGCTGTGATCGCACTGGCGGGTGGAAAGACCCCGGGGCCGATCCTCGAGAAACTGGCAGAGGCGAAGATCAACTGGAAACGGGTGACGATCATCCCGACCGACGAACGCATCGTCGCGCTTGACGATCCGCTGTGCAACGTGGCCAAGCTCGCCAAAATCTTCTTGCCCAAAGGCGCGCGCGTCGTGCCGATCCTGTCCGACAAGGCTGATGACTATAAATTGGCGGGCAGCGCGGCATCCTCGCGGATCAGTGATTTTCACTGGCCGCCCGACCTTGTCTGGCTGGGGGTGGGTGAAGACGGCCATACCGCCTCAATCTTCAATGGCCCCGATCTGGAGGATGCGCTGAACGCCCCGGCCGAGCGCAAGGCGGTGGGCGTGATGCCCGATCCCATGCCGCCCGAAGCACCGGTCGCGCGCGTGACGCTGACCCGCGCTTCGATCCAGTCCGCCAAATCGCTGGTGATTGTTGTCACCGGCAACGCCAAGCGCAAATTGCTCGAACAGGCGATCAAGGATGGCGACAGTTCGCCGCTTCCAGTCGGACGCGTGCTCGCCGGGCTCGAAACGCCGGTCGATATTCACTGGTGCGAGGGCTGACATCATGACGCGTACCGCGCGGATCACGCAACAGGGCGGACCTGACGTCATCCAATGGATCGACGTGGATTTGCCGCCGCCGGGCCCCGGCGAAGTTCGGATGCGCAACACCGCAATCGGGCTCAACTATATCGATACGTATCACCGGAGCGGCGTCTATCCGATCCCGCTTCCCAATGGACTGGGGATCGAAGCGGCAGGTGTCGTGGACTCGGTGGGACACGGCGTGACCGATTTCGTGCCGGGGGATCGTGTCTGCACGTTCGGCCCAGTTCTTGGGGCCTATGCGACCGAACGGAACCTGCCTGTTTCCTCGCTCTTCGCCATTCCCGCTGACATTGGGGATGATGTTGCGGCGGCCGGGCTGCTCAAGGGCGGCACGGCTGAATTCCTCGTCGAACGTTGCGCGCGGGTGCAGGCGAAATGGCCTGTGCTGGTTCATGCTGCAGCGGGCGGGGTCGGGCTGCTGCTCGTCCAGTGGCTCAAACATGTTGGTGCGACAGTGATTGGCACCGTCAGCACGCCCGAAAAGGCGGCGCTTGCGATAGCAGCAGGGGCCGACCATGTCCTCATGTACAAAAGCGAAGACATCGCTGCGCGCGTGCGTGATCTGACCGGCGATGCCGGGGTTCGCGTCACCTTTGATGGCGTCGGGATGGCGACATGGGAGACATCGCTCCGCGCAACCGGACAGCGTGGCATGATCGTGAGCTATGGCAATGCCGGCGGACCAGTGACGGGCGTAAACCTTGGCATTCTCGCGCAAAACGGATCGCTGTTTGTGACGCGGCCGACGATGGGCGATTATTATTCCGATCCGGTTGAGCGCGTGGCGGGCGTCGACTATGTCTTCGACATGTTCCGCCAGGGCGTGATCACGGCCAATATCGGCCAGACCTATGCCCTTGAAGATGTCGCGCGGGCCCACCGCGACCTTGAAAGTGGGAAAACAAGCGGAGCAACGATTCTCAGACCGTAAACCTCGGGCACGGGCTCTGACTCTGGCGAGGGGGATCAATGCTGGCGCGTGCCCTGATCCGTGAGGAGAAGGGTCACTGGACATGCGGCGTGAGGCTGCACTACCTAACGCTTCTTCGCACTTTCAGCCTCTTTGGAAAGTCCTCGTCATGTTCGCCTTCGCCCGACGCGGCCTGCTCGCCATTCTTTTCACCCTGTTCTTGCCGCTACCGGCCCTTGCGGGGGAAACGCGGGTGGCAGTGGCGGCCAATTTCACCGAACCGGCGAAAGAGATTGCTGCGGCCTTCCAGAAGGCAACCCGCCACACAGCGATTCTGAGCTTCGGATCATCGGGCAATTTCATTACTCAGTTGGCTCACGGTGCCCCGTTCGAAGTCTTCCTGTCCGCCGATGCAGAGCGGCCGATAAAGGCCGAACAGGACGGGCTGGCGGTGCCGGGCAGCCGTTTCACCTATGCGACCGGGAGGCTGGTGCTTTATTCCGTAACACCGGGTCTGGTCGATGCGAAGGGGGCCGTGCTGCATCGCGGAACCTTCGCCCATATCGCCATCGCCGATCCTGCAGCGGCTCCCTATGGTGTCGCGGCGGTGCAGGCGATGCAGAAACTCGGCGTCTATCCCGCCCTTGCGCCGAAGCTGGTCAAGGGGACGTCGATCACCCAGGCCTATCAGTTCGTTGCCACAGGAGCCGCCGAACTCGGCTTTGTTGCCGCCAGCCAGGTGATCGCCGTCTCGGGTGGCTCGCGCTGGCCCGTGCCCAAAACCCTCCATGCGCCGATCGACCAGCAGGCGGTCTTGCTCAAGACAGGCGTAAAGAATCCGGCCGCGCTGGCTTTCGTCAGATTTCTCAAAACCCCTTATGCCATCGCCATCATCCGTCGTTACGGTTATGAAACGCGCTGATGAACATCGTCATCCTGACAACGGTTCAACTCGCTGCAGTCACGACTCTGCTTCTGCTTCTGTTGGGCACGCCTCTGGCGTTTTGGCTCGCGAGGTCGAAGAGCTGGTGGAAGGAAATCGTCGGGGCTGTCGCGACGTTGCCGCTTGTCCTGCCGCCCACCGTGATCGGCTTTTACGTCCTGATCGCGCTGGGACCGCAAAGCCCGCTGATGACCCTGCTCCATCCGTTTGGCGTCCGCACCCTGGCCTTTACCTTTACCGGGCTGGTGATCGGATCGCTCTTCTATTCGTTGCCCTTTGCCGTGCAGCCGTTGCGAACCGCGTTTGAAGCGATTGGGGATCGCCCCCTCGAAATTGCCGCCACGATGGGCGCCGGACCGCTTGATCGTTTCATCAGCGTGGCCCTGCCGCTCGCCCGGCGCGGGTTTGTTTCCGCCGCGATCCTCGTCTTTGCCCATACGATCGGCGAATTCGGAGTAGTGCTGATGATCGGCGGAGCCATTCCGGGCAAGACCGAAGTGCTGTCCACGCGGATCTATCAGCTTGTAGAGAGCCTCCAATTTGGCGAAGCACATGCGATTGCGGGTGGGCTGGTGGTTTTCGCCTTCCTTGCCATGCTTGCGTTGTTGCTGGTCGAACGGCGGATCGGCGGGGTTCGGCCATGACGATTGCTGTCAAGCTCGTCGCCGTGCTCAGCGATCACTTTGCGCTCGATCTGGCGTTCGAGATTCCGTCGGTTGGTGTGACTGCATTGGTGGGCCCGTCCGGTTCGGGAAAGACGTGCGTTCTGCGCGCGCTGGGCGGGCTCGACAGGCATTCCGGGACAATCCGGTTCAAAGGCGATGTGTGGCAGGATGAAAGGCTTTTCGTGCCTACTCACCGACGCAGAATTGGCTATGTTTTTCAGGGCGCGGGGCTGTTGCCGCATCTGAGCGTGAGGCGAAATCTCGATTTCGCGATCCGCCGTGCGCCCGCCGGGGCGTTCCAGCTAGACGACGTTATTGCGCGAACCGGCATCGCCTCGCTCCTTGATCGGATGCCGGCAGGCCTTTCGGGCGGAGAAGCCCAGCGCGCGTCGATCGCGCGAGCACTGGTGTCGCAGCCCCGGCTGCTGTTGATGGATGAGCCGCTGTCCGGGCTGGACGACGAGGCTCGCCAAACCCTGTTGGGCGGGATGGAAGATATGTTGCGACACATCCCGATTCCGACTGTTTATGTGACCCACGATGTCGCAGAGGCGCAACGACTGGCAATACACACGATCCGGCTGAGGGACGGGCGGATTGCGCCCTAACCCAGAGCGTCAACGGCCTCGGCGAGAATCAGCCAGCGTTCTTCGGCAGCGTCCTTTTCGGCCCGGGCCGTGTCGATTGCCTTTGTAAGGCGTGCGAATCCTTCAGGATCGCGGGCATACAGCGTCGCGTCGGAC
>JANLQV010000443.1:0-1601 GCA_031368025.1 Sphingomonadales bacterium
GGAAATCTCGCCCGTCCAATCAGTGCCTGAGCGCAAGGCGGCGACGCGAGGCTCGGAAATATCGAACCCCAACACATCCGCGAATTTCCGGCTCAGCGCGACTGCAACGGGGAGCCCGACATATCCTAACCCAATGACGGCAATCTTTTCCATTTCTCTTCCCTACTACTCAAAAAAGCCCGTAACGGATCCTAGCGTCGAAAAAAATCCACATACCAAGCCATCGCATCCGCCAACCCCTGCCGGACATCATGGGTTGGCACGTATCCCAATTGCCGGATCTTGCTGATATCGGCCTGGGAGTGTTGTACATCTCCCGCACGGGCGGGACCATATTGAGGCCGCTGCCGGTAATGAACCTGATATCCAGCAAGCGCGTCGCGGACAGCCCCAAACAGTTCGTTTAACGTCATTCGATCGCCAACCGCCACATTATAAACCTGGCCCTGAAATTTGGGCGGGGCCATTGACGCGCGAAGGTTCGCCTGAACGGCATTGTCTACGAAACAGAAATCTCGACTGGTTTCGCCATCGCCGTAGATCTGGACAACATCATTGGCGATCATGGATGAAGTCCATTTGGGAATCACAGCCGCATAGGCTCCGTCAGGGTCCTGGCGCGGGCCGAACACGTTGAAATACCTTAGCCCGGTCGCCTGAAATCCATAAGAACGAGCGTAGACTGAAGCATAAAGCTCATTGACATATTTTGTGACAGCGTAAGGTGAAAGTGGATTGCCGATCCGGTCTTCGCGCTTGGGCAGGTTGGGTTCATCGCCATATGTTGAACTTGATGCCGCATAAACGAAGCTCTTCACAACTGCGCGACGCGAGGCATCAAGCATGTTAAGAAAGCCAGTAACGTTCACTTCATTCGTGGTGACAGGATCGGCGATCGATCGTGGGACCGAACCCAGAGCCGCTTGGTGCAGGACGCGGTCAACCCCACTCACCGCTTTCGCGCAGGTGTCGAAATCACGAATATCTCCTTCGAGGAAGGTGAATTTAGTCCATGCTGCATCGCCGACCCGAGATTGCACCTCTCGGAGATTGCGTTCAAACCCGGTCGAGAAATTGTCCAGCCCGACAACTTTCTGGCCGGCATGCAGCAGTGCTTCGACCAGATTGGAGCCTATGAATCCCGCAGCGCCGGTCACGAGCCATGTTGCAGATGGCTTCCCGACCACAGAATCAAAATTCAGCATATGAAAATTTCTGTTTCCATTGAGAGACAATGCGTTGCGGCTAACCGGCAGGTTGCTTAGCCGATGGCACAGTTGCATTTGGGGGCAGTATATCTATGAGGGCGCGCGGTTAGCGAAACTTGAGCCTCCGTGCAACTATACGTCTTTTTGATTGCCCAATTGGCAGAGCTAGGCCGCATGAAAAAGTCAACGTCCCGCTCCAAGTCTATTTTGTTTGTCACGCATGACATGGGCTTTTTCGTCTCGCATCGCTTGCCGATTGCCATTGCCGCACAGGAGAATGGATATCGCGTTGCCATCGTCGGCCCATCGGGGAACAACACTGATACGCTTAACGAGCATCGCATACGTCATATTCCGCTGGAAATTCCGAAGGGTCTGATGCGACCGGGGCGT
>JANLQV010000417.1:0-12408 GCA_031368025.1 Sphingomonadales bacterium
GCCATTTGCTGCCCAGGGCGTTCGCGCATGATTTGCGAGCCGGCGATAAGCACGTGCATTTGACCAGCAAAGACGAGAAGGGCACAATTTATTCCCAAAGCGGGATTGCCTATCACGGCATCCTCTGCCGAGACCATGAAGAGGCTTTGCATGCCTTTGATGATTATGGTGTGAAGCTGGTTCGCCAGCTTGAGCAGGATTGCCAAGGCCTGCCGGACAGCCAAAGCCTGATCTTTGACAATCCCGATCCTGCCAAGTTGCAGCGCTTCGCGCTGGCCTGCATATGGCGAACTGTGAATTCGCAGCATGGCGACGATTACCGCTTGAGCCTTGGACCCTATGAAGGCGCCTTCAGAGCGAGCCTTTTCAATGATGAGTCTTGCACCATCCCTGCTACCATGTCCCTCACCCGACTGACATTGCCGGGCATAGCTGGGCGAGCCCCTCTCGTGATGCTTCCCTTCCGTGCAAGGATGAAGGGTCTGACATGCTGGCAATTCATCATCGGGCGAATTGTGTTCTATGTCATTTGCGACAAGCGCCCGGCTTTGGTTGCACTTGATCCTGCGAGGGCCGATCGCGAGAAGCGCGTTGTGCTTACAAATCTTGACCCTTTGCCGATGAATGAGTGGAAACCCATGAAGCCGTTCATTGCTAACATGTCGGGCTGAGGGCTGAGCTTGGCGTTGAAAGTATCTAGCCCAAACAAGGCTACAATTTTTCCGCACTGATTGCTGAGTGATTGCTGGAAACGTGAAGCCCGCCCCCTATGGGCGGTGCATGTCTCAGATAAAAAAATCATCGCACAATCGCCGCGAGGGGGCCAAATTGGGGGCCATGTTCTCATGGCCGGAAAAAATATCGTTTTATATCAATTCTCTATAAAGAATGTTCGAGTCCTGTAGGCGCACCAGTACTTTCAGTGGGAAAGCGATCAGCTTCCTTCGGAATGCACAGAAAACAGGGCGTTTTCCGACGCCCGTCCCAAAGCATTTTAACATGGCGAAATTGACGCGATAGGTGAATGCAATTGTGGGTCGCAGTTGGGTCGCAAGCACTTTGCAACGGCTATTCGAATTCGGGTGCCCCTCAATCCGCACCGCAGCGCGGCCGATGCCTGAAAACACTATCAATGGTGCGCTTCGCCGATTGGGCTTGGGCAAGGTGAAGCTGCGCAAGCGGTTGCCCCGGCCTTTGTTGCGCAAGTCGCTGCCGCCCTTGGGCTGTTGCAGGGAAATTCATTCGCATCGCCTCTTGGGGTAAGCGGCGAGGAGATTCTGCTCGTTCGTTTCAGCAGGCGGTTCCGCGACGGTAGTTACGTCAATGAGGAGATCGAACGATGCCCGAGGATCGGGCCTGCAGGCTGGTTATGCCAGCGCTGGAACGCGGAGAAGGCGGCCTTTTGGGAAGCTGGTTCGGATTGCGTGAGCCTGGCTGGCCTTTTACCCAAAAGAGGCAGGAACAGGCCGTTTGCATACGTTGGACGCAACAGCAGGCAGTTGGCGAGCGCCGTTTAACCTTTAAGATCGGTGCTTGGGCTTCAAGCAGTCAAGGCGTGTGTTGCCGATAGGTCACGCAATGCGAGCGACGTATGACATTAACCATCTTTGATCGCGACAATTGCGCGTAATATGTTATCTAAGATTTAACTATTGGGCGGATCGCAGCCGAGTCGCAATGACGACTAAATCGAACGACATATATAGTAAGATATAGATTTGGAGTAAGATTGTGAAAAGACTCTCTTTGATCGCTGCAACGGGAATTGCCGGTGCCTTTGCGTTCGCAACACCAGCATCGGCAACGGTTTCCTTGGCCGCATGTTCTGTTACCGACATCACACCCAACGCACAGGCTTGTGCCGGCTTTTTTAGCGGCAACCTGATCAGCAGTTCACCGGCCGATATTGCTGCGCAAAAATCTGCTTTGGCGACCTTGGGCTTCACTTGGGACGGCACAACGGTTCTTGAGACACTTTCGTCCTTGAACGGCTCACACTCGGTCGACTTTGCGACCTTGCTCAAGGGTATATCCTATGTCGCGTTCCACTTTGGGAACGGTCAGGGCGGACCCGGCAACGCTACGGCCTTCTATCGGTTGAATGCGGGCACAGGCCTTGACGTGATCGGACTCGCCTACAATGCCAGTTCAAATGCGCGGCTCTATTCGATAACACCGACAACGTCGGTTCCTGAACCCGCGACATGGGCCATGATGCTGGCTGGCATGGGCCTGGCTGGTGCAGCGATGCGTCGCCGGAAGGTTAGAACCACGCTGTCCTTCACTTAAGAAAAACACAGTATCAATCGCGCCGTCGGCTCTGAAATGGGCCGATGGCGCTTTTGTATCTGGGTGGCCAGCACGCGGTTCCGACAGAACAAGATCGCCTTTCGTTGACCGCCCATTTGCGTCCTTAGCCATGTGCATCCTTTTGGTCGCACAAGGGTTGGGGAAAGAGTGGGGCGGGCTGTAACCGGACGCTAAACCCGCCCGAATTGACTTCCGAACCCCCGAAGGACATATTCCATCCCGTGCTGAACCGTCTCATCCGCCACCTTCTTTTGCTTGGGGTCGTTCTCGGCCTTGCCGGGCAGGGTGTGGCGTTTGCGGCCAGTCCGTGCGCCGCGATGGTGCAGCAACAGGCATCGGCAATGGCCGGGATGGCCGATTGCATGTCGGGGCATAACAAGGGCGACAAACAATCGGCGCCCTGCAAGGAGATGACGCCGGGCTGTATGGCCATGGCGGGATGCGCTTCGCTTGTGGCGCTCGATACGCCCTATTCGGTCGTCAGCAAGCCCCTCGTCGTTGCTGCGACCGCAACATGGCCCGCAACGCCTGTTCTGGTGGGGCGCAGTATCGCGCCTGACCCTGATCCCCCTTCGATCCTTGGCTGACCGACTGGCGCTTCGCGACCTTAGTGGGTCGCGAAGACGCTCGAATGCGTCTCAACCAAGGATATTCAAAATGAAGATTTTTCTGACCATCCCCGCGATGCTTGCGGCATTCGCTTCGGCTTCGGCTGTTTCGGCCAAAGACGCCTTCAACGGCTGATCGCCTTCGTTTCCGACTGGCGCCGCTGTGCCAGCCTGGACGATTTCAGCGGCACCGCGAAACTGGGGGATTTGCCATGAGATTATATCTGTGCGCCGGACTGGCACTGTTTCCGGCCTCGGCATGGGGCGCTTCGTTGACGTTCAACGCTGCGCTTGAACGTGCAGCAGGCGAAGCGCCCTCGCTCAGGGGAAGCGCAGCCGGGGTCGAAGCGGCGCAGTCAGCAGCGATTGCCGCCGACCGGCTACCCGATCCGACGCTCGACCTTGGCGTGAAGGACTTCCCTGTGACCGGCCCGGATGCGGGCCGCCTCAACCGCGATAACTTCACGATGACGACGATCGGCGTCAGCCAGCAATTCGTGAACCCAGCCAAGCGTCATGCGCGGGCGGCGCGGGCTTCAGCGGAGATTGGTATCGCCCAGGCCGATGTGCAGATTGAGGCGCGGAGCGTGCGATTGCAAACCGCGCTTGCTTGGGTTGATCTCTATTATGCCGAAAAGCGTCTCGACCAGTTGAAGCTGCTCGACCAGAGCCTTGGCGAGTTACAGGCGACCGTCAATGCCCGGCTGGCCTCGGGCAGTGCGCGGCCCTCGCAGGCGCTCGAGCCAGATCAATTGCGCGCCGCAGTCAATGACCGCCGCGCCGCGCTGGTTGCTGAGGCGACGAAGGCGCGTGCAACCCTTGCTCGCTTCACAGGCGATCCCGATCCTCAGGTCGCAGGCGTCCTGCCTGATCTCACCGTCAACGCGGCCAGATTGAATGCGGCGATTGCGCAACTGCCAAGCCTTAGGGCGCTCGATGCGCAGACGGTTGCAGCCGATGCCGAGACTCGCCTGGCCAGCGCCGACAAACGGCCTGACTATACCGTCAGCGCGTCCTATGGCCGCCGAGAGCCCAACTACGGGGATCTGGTGTCAGTCGGCGTGTCGATTGACCTGCCGTTCTTTGCCAAGCGGCGCCAAGACCCAAAAATCGCAGCGCGCGTAAGCGAGGCCGCGCGCACCCGGTTTACCCGGCAAGCGGCGGAGCGCGAAATGGTGGCGGCGCTGGATACTGATCTCGCCGACCATTTGATGCATCACCAGCGGCTGGAAAATGCGCGCGACACGCTGGTCCCGCTCGCTCGCAAGCGCGCCGAACTTGATCGTGACAGCTATGGGGCAGGTACAGTCGATCTGGGCACGGCCCTGCTCTCGTCGCTGGCGCTTGCCGAAGCCGAAGTCGACGCGCTGGTTCGCGAGGCCGAGGTTGCCCGCGACGCCATCCGTATCAATTTGACCTATGGGGAGGACAGCGAATGACCGAGAACCATATGACCGCTACGCGCTGGCGCGTTGCCCTGCTCGGAACTCTCATCCTCGCTGGCGGCGGTGGATACTGGCTGGGGCAACGAGGCAGTGATGCCGCCTCCACCGCCACGCCTGCCGATGGCCGCAAGGTCCTTTATTATTATGACCCGATGTTCCCGCAACAAAAGTTCGACAAGCCCGGAAAATCGCCGTTCATGGGTATGCAGCTTGAACCCAAATATGCCGATCAGGGTGGTGCCGGAGCCGCACCCGGCATCACGATTGATCCGTCTGCGATGCAGAACCTCGGCATTCGCGTGGTTGCGGCGCAGATGGGCACCCTGGCGGCCACGCTCAACGTCACGGGCAGTATAGACTTCAACCAGCGCGATGTTGCGATCATTCAGGCGCGTTCGGGCGGGTTTGTGTCGCGCGTTTATGGCCGCGCGCCGGGCGATGTCGTGCAGGCTGGCGCTCCGATTGCCGATGTTCAATTGCCTGAATGGGGTGGCGCGCAGACAGAGTTCCTGAGCGTGAAGCGGCTCGGCCGACCCGCGATGACAGCCGCTGCCCGACAAAGGCTAAGGCTGATGGGGATGTCCGACGGACTGATCGCCAGTGTTGAACGCTCGGGGCGCACGAATGGCACGGTGACGATTACCACGCCGATCAGTGGCGTCATCCAGTCGCTCGACGCCCGCGCGGGCGTCACGCTGGCGATGGGGCAGACGCTGGCGCAGGTGAGCGGCCTTGGCACGGTCTGGCTCAATGCCGCGGTTCCCGAAGCGCAATCGGGGACGGTGCGGATCGGGCAGGCTGCCACTGCGAGCCTCACTGCCTTTCCGGGGGAGAGTTTTACTGGGCGCGTGATCGCGATCTTGCCGACCGCGCAAGCCGACAGCCGCACGCTGACCGTCCGCATCGAGCTTGCCAATCGCGCCGGACGCCTCCGCCCCGGCATGTTTGCCAACGTCGCGCTTGGCGGAGATGCGCGCGCCGCGCTCGTCATTCCCAGCGAAGCCGTAATCCGCACCGGCACGCGAACGCTGGTGATGCTGGCGACCGGCGATGGCCGCTATCACCCAGCCGAAATCCGCGCCGGTCGTGATGGCGGCGGCCAGACCGAAGTCCTGCAAGGCTTGGGTGTTGGAGAGAAGGTCGTCGCCTCGGGCCAGTTCCTGCTCGATTCCGAAGCGAGCCTCACCGGCATTGCGGTGCGCCCTCTTTCGGGGGCCGCCAAATGATCGAATGGATCATCCGTGCTTCGGTGAAGGCGCGCGGCCTTGTGGTGTTGGCCGCGCTTGTCCTGATGGTCATCGGCATTGGTGCGGTTCGCACGACGCCGGTCGATGCTTTGCCTGACCTGTCCGATGTGCAGGTCATCATCCGCACGACCTGGCCGGGCCAGGCGCCCCAGATCGTTGAGAACCAGGTCACTTATCCGCTCACCACAACCATGCTCTCGGTGCCTGGCGCGCGGGTCGTGCGGGGATATTCATTCGTCGGTGACAGCTTCGTCTATGTGCTGTTTGAAGACGGCACCGATCTCTATTGGGCGCGCAGCCGGGTGCTCGAATATCTGAGCCAGGTGCAGGGACGCCTGCCAGCGGGCGCAACCGCCTCGCTCGGCCCCGATGCAACCGGCGTGGGCTGGATTTACGAATATGCTTTAGTCGACAAGACCGGTCGGCACGATCTGGCGCAGTTGCGCAGCATCCAGGACTGGTTCTTGCGCTATGAGCTAAAATCCGTTCCCGGTGTGGCCGAAGTTGCGAGCATCGGCGGGATGGTCAAGCAATATCAGGTCGTGGTCGATCCACAGATGCTGGCGTCCTACGGCATCACCGCGAGCGACGTCAGCGATGCCTTGAAGCGCGCCAATCAGGAAACCGGCGGCGCTGTCGTCGAGATGGCCGAGGCCGAATATATCGTCCGCGCGACAGGCTATCTGAAAACGCTCGATGATTTCCGTGCGGTTCCAATCCGTACGGCGACGGGCGGTGTTCCGGTCACTCTGGGGGACGTGGCAACCGTCCAGTTCGGCCCTGACATGCGGCGCGGCATCGCCGAACTGAATGGCGAGGGCGAAGTCGCGGGCGGTGTGATCGTCATGCGGCAGGGCAAGAATGCCCGTGAGGTGATCGAAGGCGTCCGCACCAAACTCGCCACGTTGAAGGCCAGTCTGCCTCCCGGTGTCGAGATCGTCACCACCTATGATCGTTCGGGCCTGATCGATCGCGCGGTCGAAAACCTGACGGGCAAACTGTTCGAAGAATTTGCCATTGTGGCGCTCGTCTGTGGCCTGTTCCTGTGGCACGCGCGCTCGGCGCTGGTGGCGATCCTGACGCTGCCGCTCGGTATCCTCCTCGCCTTCATCGTCATGCGTGTGCAGGGGCTGAACGCCAACATCCTCTCGCTTGGTGGGATCGCGATTGCCATTGGCGCGATGGTCGATGCCGCCGTCGTCATGATCGAGAACGCCCATAAGCATCTCGAACGCTGGACGCATGACAATCCGGGCGAGGAACTGGCTGGGGAGGAACGTTGGCGCGTCATCACCGATGCCGCCGCCGAAGTTGGCCCCGCGCTGTTCCTCAGCCTTCTGATTATCACCTTCTCGTTCATCCCCATCTTTTCATTGCAGGGGCAGGAGGGGCGTCTGTTCGCGCCGCTCGCCTTCACAAAAACCTATGCGATGGCAGGAGCGGCACTCCTGTCGATCACGCTCATCCCGGTCCTGATGGGGTGGCTGATCCGAGGTCGCATCCCGAACGAGGATGCCAATCCGATCAATCGCTGGCTCACCCGCATCTATTGCCCTGCGCTCGATTGGGTGCTGGCCAAGCCCAAACAGGCGTTGCTGATCGCGGGACTCGTCTTTGCCTCAAGCCTGTGGCCGATCTTGCAGACGGGCGGCGAGTTCATGCCACAGATGAACGAGGGCGATTTGCTCTACATGCCCTCGGCGCTTCCCGGAATCTCGACCGCCAACGCCGCGCGCCTGCTCCAGCAGACCGACCGACTCATCAAGACTGTCCCCGAGGTCGAAAGCGTGTTCGGGAAAGCGGGCCGCGCTGACACCGCGACCGATCCGGCCCCGCTCGAAATGTTCGAGACGACGATCCGCTTCAAGCCCAAGAGTGAATGGCGCAGCGGGATGACGCAAGACAGGCTAATTGAGGAACTTGATCACGCCGTCAAAGTCCCCGGCCTTGCCAATTTCTGGATACCGCCGATCCGCAACCGCATCGAAATGCTCAGCACCGGCATCAAGAGTCCGATCGGCATCAAGGTGTCAGGCGCGAACCTTGACGAGATTGACCGCACCGCGCGCGCGATTGAGGGCGTGGCCAAGACAGTGCCGGGGATCAGTTCGGCGCTGGCCGAACGACTTTCGGGCGGGCGCTATATCGATGTCAGTATCAACCGTGCGGCGGCGGGGCGCTATGGCCTCAATGTCGCCGATGTGCAGGCGGTTGTCTCAGGCGCGATTGGCGGCGAAGCGATCGGTGAGACTGTGGAAGGCCTGGCCCGCTATCCAATCAGTGTGCGCTACCCTCGGGAAATCCGCGATAGTCTGGATGATATTATCAACCTGCCTGTCCTCACCCCGTCGCGCCAGCAAATCACCTTGCGGACAGTCGCCGATGTCCGCATCACCAATGGTCCGCCGATGCTCAGGAGCGAAAATGGCCGTCCGGCAACCTGGGTTTATATCGACGGGCGTGGAAGGCCGCTGACCGCAATCGTCGGTGATTTGCAACGCGCCGTGGCCGAGAAGGTCAAACTGCCGCCGGGCATCAGCGTCGCTTACACCGGCCAGTTCGAATATCTCGAACGCGCGACACAGCGGCTCAAGATCGTTGTGCCCGTCACGCTGCTGATCATCTTTGCGCTGCTTTACGCGACATTCCGGCGCTGGGACGAAGCCGCCCTTGTCATGGCAACCTTGCCGTTCGCGCTCACAGGAGGGGTCTGGTTGCTCTATCTGCTGGGCTATAACCAGTCGGTCGCGACCGGGGTCGGGTTCATCGCGCTTGCCGGTGTATCCGCCGAGTTTGGGGTCGTGATGCTGATTTACCTCAAACACGCGCTGGCCGAGCATGACATCGACCAGGTTGAGGCTGCAGTTCGCGCAGGCGCTCTCCTGCGCGTCCGCCCCAAGGCGATGACGGTCGCGGTGATCCTCGCCGGCCTGTTCCCGATCCTGGTCGGCACCGGCACCGGCTCGGAAGTTATGAGCCGCATCGCCGCGCCGATGATTGGCGGGATGCTGACCGCACCCCTGCTCTCGATGCTTATCATTCCGGCGGCGTATTTGCTCATGCGCCGTCCGCGTGATGAAATCCGCGGCCAGAGCATCGCGCGAAACGGCTGACCCCCGTAGTTCCTGCCGAGCGTACCGCACAACAGAATAGGGAAGGCCCGATCGCTTTGCGTGTGCCTCAGACAGCGTCGGCCATCGTCATCTTTTCGAACCGGTCGAGATGGAAATCGGCCGAACCGAACTGGCCCTCGATCATGGTTGCGCGCTTGAAATAATGGCCGATTGCCAGTTCTTGCGTGATGCCGATGCCGCCATGTGTCTGGATCGCGTTCTGGCCGACGAACCGGGCCGAACGGGCGACCTTGGCCTTGGCGAGGCTGACAGCGGCTTTGCGCTCGTCTGCGGGCAGATCAAGCTTCAATGTGGCCATCAACGTCATCGAGACGATCTGTTCGACCTCAAGGAACATGTCTGCCATGCGGTGCTGGAGCACCTGGAAGCGGCTGATGGGCTGGCCGAACTGCTGGCGCTGCTTCGCATAGTCGAGCGTGCCTTCGTGGAGTTTGCGCGTGACGCCGCAGGCCTCCCCGCAAATCGCGACGGTGGCTTCATCGACAATCCGTTCAATGAGCGGCAAGCCAGTGCCTTCGCCACCGAGCAGTGCATCGCCGGGGATCGCGGCGTTCTCGAAATAAATTTCGGAGGCCTGAAACCCATCGACCGTCGGATAGTCGCGGCGGACGATGCCGGGCGTCTTTGCATCGATGAGGAAAAGCGAAACGCCCGCTGCTTCACGCAGGGAACCGCCGGTGCGCGCGGTGACGAGCAGGTGCGTGGCCCAGGGCGCGGCATAAACCACGCTCTTGTGCCCGTTAAGGACATAGCCCGCGCCGTCCTTCTTTGCGGTGGTGCGCAAATTGGCAAGGTCATAACGGCCCTGCGGTTCGGCATAGGCGAAAGCGATGATCGCGTTGCCGGCGATGATCTCCGGAATCATGGCATCGGCCAGCGGGCCGTGTGCGGCTTTCAAGGCGCCGCCGCCGATCACGACGGTCTGGAGATAGGGTTCGATCGCAATGACCTTGCCCAGTTCTTCCATCATGATCATGTTTTCCAGCGCGCCGCCGTCCAGCCCGCCTTGGGCTTCGCTGAACGGTGCGGAGAGGATGCCGAGGTCGTTGGCGAGCGCTTTCCAGATGCCGGGATCGCGCCCGCCATCGCTGGCGATCATCTTCTGGCGCTTGTCAAAAGCATAGGTGTCGACAAGGAAGCGCGCGAGTGTGTCGCGCAGCATGTCCTGCGTTTCGGTATAGTTGAAATCCATTGTTATCCTCTCAATCGTCGCCCCGGCGAACGCCGGGACCCAGCCCAATGACAAGAGTCCTTGCCGGGTCTGGGCCCCGGCCGTCGCCGGGGTGGCGGGTATTTATGTCCTACAAACCCAAAACCATCTTCGCGATGATGTTGCGCTGGATTTCGTTCGAGCCGCCATAGATCGTCGTCTTGCGCGTGTTGAAATAGTTCGGCGCGGCACGGTGCGCATAATCCGGCCCGATCGGATGCTCATTGTCGCCTTCGCCAAAACCTCGGAAATAGGGCGCGCCATAGTGGCCGACCGCTTCCAGTGAGAGTTCGGTCAGCCGCTGCTGGATTTCCGACCCTTTGATCTTCAACAGGCTCGATTCCGGTCCCGGTCCCTTGCCGGCATTTTCGCCAGCGAGGCTGCGCAACTCCGTATATTCGAGCGCCGTCAGGTCCATCTCCAATTCGGCGACCTTGCGCCTGAAGAACGGGTTGGCGAGCAAGGGCTTGTCGCCATCCAGCTCCGTCATCGCAATGGACTTCACGCGCTCTACGCCACGCTTGGATGCTGCAACCCCGGCAATGCCGGTGCGTTCATGGGCGAGCAGGAACTTGGCGCAGGTCCAGCCCTTGTCTTCCTCATAGATGCGCTGGCTTTGCGGGACGCGGACATCCTCGAGCCAGACTTCATTCACCTCATGCTCGCCACCGAGCGTGATGATCGGGCGCACGGTGATGCCCGGCGTCTTCATGTTGATCAGGAGGAAGCTGATCCCCTCCTGCTGCTTGACCTCGGTGTTGGTGCGGACGAGGAAGAAACCCCAATCCGCGTGCTGCGCCATCGTCGTCCAGGTTTTCTGGCCGTTGACGACATAATCGTTGCCGTCGCGGACGGCCTTGGTGCGGAGCGACGCAAGATCGGATCCCGAGCCCGGTTCCGAATAGCCCTGGCACCACCAATCCTCACCCGACAGGATGCGCGGCAGGAATTGGGCCTTCTGTTCGGGCGTCCCGAAGGTGTAGATCACCGGCCCGACCATCGCGAGGCCGAATGGCATCAGGCGGATGCAATCGGCGCGAGCGGTTTCTTCCGACCAGATATATTTCTGCGTCGCCGTCCAGCCCGTGCCGCCATATTCGACCGGCCATGCAGGCGCGACCCAACCCTTGTTCGCGAGGACGCGGTGCCAGCTGAGGAAATCTTCCTTGCCGAGCTCATCGCCCTCATCCTGCTTGCCGCGTAGCTGTGCGGGGTAGTTCTCGGTGATGAAAGTGCGGACTTCCTGCTGGAAAGCAAGTTCTTCCGGGCTGAAATCGAGGTTCATGAGTGACTCTCCATTGGACGTTGGGTCTGGAATAGGAGAGGTTTACGTTAACGTCAATCTAGATTGCCCTCTCACCCCCGTTCTTCGTCAGGAGATTGCTGGCGGCGGCCGCTTGCCCGTCCAATCGCTGCTTTGGTGATAGGCGTGGGCGAGTTGAAGACAGGCGAGGTCATGATCGACGGGCGCGACGATCTGCAGTCCGATCGGCAAACCCCGCGCGCTGAAACCGGCCGGAACAGCAAGTGCAGGGCAGCCTGTCATAGTGATCAGGAAATTCCCCTTCTGCCATTCATGGTAAGTCTCCATGCGGGTGTTGCCGATGTTGTGCGGCCAGTCGAGCTTCGCGTCGAACGGGAAGACCTGTGCCGCCGGCCCGACGAGATAGTCATAACGGGCAAAAAGCCTCGAAATTGAATTGAACCAATTGGTGCGAACCACCGATGCCGCTCGGACATCGAAAGCGCAAAGTTTCAATCCGCTTTCGACCTCGAATATTGCCTCCGGTTTCATCTGCATGCGCTTGGCGGGGTCATTGTAGAACTCGAGCAGACCGCCTCCAGCCTGCCACGCACGCAACTTGAGCAATGCCTGCCAGACCGGCGGAAGCGCAATATCTGGAAGGACATCCTCGACACTGCACCCAAGCGCTTCAAATGATTTCAATGCTGCCTTGCAGACTTCGAGAACGCCAGCCTCGCAAGGAGTGACGCCGCCAAAATCGCCCAGCCAACCGACCCTCTTGCCCTTGAGGTCGACCGAAAGTTGACTACCAAGATCGAAGCTCTTGGCCTCCATCGACAGCGGGGCGCGTTCGTCGCGACCGGCCTGAACGCCAAAAAGCATGGCGAGATCAGGCACGGTGCGGGCCATAGGACCGTTGACGCTCATGCCTGGAAACCAGATTTCTTCGCCGGCAACGGGAATGCGCCCGAAGCTGGGGCGAAAACCAAGCACATTGTTCCAAGCGGCGGGATTACGCAGGCTGCCACCAAAATCGCTGCCATCGGCCAGTGGAAGCATCCGGAGTGCCAGCGCTACTGCGGCGCCACCGCTGCTGCCCCCTGCCGAACGTGTTCTGTCATAGGGGTTGAGCGTCGTGCCATAGACGGTGTTGTAAGTGTGCGAACCAAGGCCGAATTCGGGAGTATTGGTCTTGCCTATGATGATTG
>JANLQV010000462.1:0-1629 GCA_031368025.1 Sphingomonadales bacterium
TCGTTGATTTCTTCTTCGAGGCTCTTGGGTTCCTGGCCCATGTAAAGCGCATCGGCGCGGCCTTCGGCATAATCGACGCGGCGTTCCAGGACATCGAAGCGCGAAAAGGCTTCTTCGACCTTCGAGCCAGCATAGGCTTCGCGCACCTTGATGCGGTTATGGGCTGATTCAAGCCGGGTCATGATCGCGTTCTGACGGGTCCGCGCTTCGCGCAGCTTGGCCTGGAGCTTCGAAATATCGGCTTCGGATGCCTTGAGGGCTTCATCGAGCGCAGAAATCTCGGTCTGCATCTGCTCGGTCATGTCGGTCGCCTTCTGGCGTTCGACGAGAGCGGCCTTGGCCAGGTCTTCGCGATCCTTCGAAAGTGCCAGCTCAGCTTTCTCGGTCCAGCTTTCCTCAAGCTTTTCGAGCTTGATGATGTGGCGGCGCATTTCCTTTTGATCAGCGATGTTGCGCGCGGCAGTGGCGCGGACTTCAACCAGCGTTTCTTCCATTTCAAGAATGATCATGCGGATCATCTTGGCGGGGTCTTCGGCCTTGTCGAGAAGGTCGGTGACGTTGGCGGCGATGATGTCGCGGGTGCGTGAAAAAATTCCCATTGGGGTCACTCCTGAACTGAAACGCTTGGTGGAAGGGCGGTTGTAATAGCTGGGCCGTGTGGCCGGGAGAGTAAGGGCGCTCTCCCGGCCGGGGCTTTCCTGCCTTGGGGGGCTGGCAGGTATCAATTGTGTCATGCCAGCGGCATGACGATTGAAGCGGCTGTCTGAGCCTGTGTTGCGGCGCTGGCGGGGCCAACGGCACCGATCAGGCACGTGGCGGCGAAAAGGATGCTGAAGGTCACTGCAGTCAGGCTGCCGATGGCTGCGGTGACGCTGTCGCGGAGGTTAAAACCATTATAAGTATTCATCTGAGTTCTCCCTGAACTACGGCATTGATCCGACCGGTCGGGGTTGACCGGGTTGCCAACACATAAGCATGAGCCGTGCCAGTTTTGAATATTTCGCAGTTTTCCGGGATTTATGCAGGATGAACGGGTGAGTCATGTTGAATTCATATTGCTATATATTAGGAATTTGCGCTAAGTATTCGGAATGGAGAGAACCAGTCAGTTCGTAGGCGAGTCCAGTGCCTTTCTCGACAGTGTCGAACGGGCCAGCCGTGCCGCCGCGCTTAACCGCCCCGTGCTTGTCATCGGAGAACGCGGGACCGGCAAGGAACTTGTCGCCGAGCGTCTTCACCGGCTGAGCCCGCGATGGGATGGGCCATTTATCACGATGAATTGCGCGGCATTGACCGAGACGCTGATCGAAGCCGAACTGTTCGGACATGAGGCGGGTGCCTTTACCGGTGCGACCAAAACCCGCGAGGGCAGGTTTGAGGAAGCCGATGGCGGAACATTGTTCCTTGATGAATTGGCGATGCTATCGGCCGCCGCCCAGGAAAGGCTGCTCCGCGCGGTTGAATACGGCGAAGTCACCCGCATCGGATCCAACCGCCCGATCCGCGTAGACGTCCGCATCGTGGCCGCCACGAACGAACATCTGCCTGAATTGGTCGATAAGGGCCGGTTCCGTGCCGACTTGCTCGACCGGTTGGCGTTCGAGGTCGTGACGCTGCCGCCGCTGCGCG
>JANLQV010000014.1:0-4100 GCA_031368025.1 Sphingomonadales bacterium
CGCGAGCGCGGGTGGATTGATGCTGCCCCCGGCCCCAATCTGCCAGAGTTGGTCAGCGAGTTCGTGCGCCTGGGCTATGTCGATGACGATGCATTTGCCTCCGCGCGCGTGACCGCCCTGTTGAGACGCGGCTACGGCGCAAACAAGCTCAACATCGCGCTTCGTCATGCAGGAATCCCTGCGGAAAAGGCCGAATCTGCGGCGCGGATCGACATTGATTCCGCGCGCGAGGCGGCAATGATATTCGCGCGGCGCAAGCGCTTGGGGCCATTTGGTCAACCGCTTCTTGATCACAAAGCCCGATCGCGAGCGCTCGCCGCGTTCATCCGGGCCGGGCACAGCTATGAGATTGCAGGGAAAATCCTTCAGCTTCGTTTCGATGATGGCAATTCAGACGATTTTTAAGGTTTACCAAATGTCTGGAAAACCTTGTTTTCTTTCGCTGTGCGGTTCATATTGCTGAGGTTGTTTCAACGAGGGGCTGAACACATGGAAGGAGCGCAGCACGCTGGCGCGCCTTGGGTCGTAGAGAGTGAGTCTGATACAAAATCAACAGACCACGCCCAATCATCAGCAACGGACGGCGTGCCGGAGACGCCGCCCGCACAGAATTTCCGTGGTCGCGTCAAATGGTTTGATGCAACGCGCGGCTTTGGCTTCATTATCCCGGATGATGGCACCGCAGACATTCTGGTTCATTTCTCGGTTTTGCGAGAACATGGGCGTCGCATGCTGCCCGAAGGTGCCACGGTCATCTGCGAAGCAGTCGTTCGCAATCGCGGGCTTCAGGCGACGCGCATTGTCAGCTTTGACCTGAGTTCTGCGACGGGCGTTGATTTTGACCTGCGTCCGGCGTCGCGGTCAGACCGCACCGATGCCGATCAGCTCGAAGGTGCAGGGCCGATGGAGCCAGTGATGGTCAAATGGTTCAACCGGCTGAAAGGCTACGGCTTTTTGAACCGAATCGATGATGAGGCGGATATTTTTATCCATATGGAAACACTCAGGCGTGCGGGAATCATTGACATCGAGCCCGAAGACCGGCTGAATGTCCGGATTGCAGAAAGCGGCAAGGGGTTGCTGGCAGTGGAGGTTTCGAAACAATGAAAATGCTGGCCCAGCTCGGGTGTGTCGCGTTGTTGTTAACCGCAGTTGCCGCGTGCAAGGGCGCACCGATGATGGGCGAAGCTCATGCGCAAGGCGCGCTCGTCCCCCTCTCGATCAAAACCGCCAAGGCCATCCAAAAATTCCGGGTCGAAGTCGCGCAGAGCGAGGCCGAACAGGCGCGCGGCCTGATGTTTCGCGAGTCGCTCCCTGCCGATGGCGGCATGATTTTTCCGATGAAGCCTCCCCGAGACGCCAGTTTCTGGATGAAAAATACAGTCATCCCGCTGGATATGATCTTCATCCGTGCCGATGGCAGCATTGCCCGCATTGCCGCAGACACTGTTCCTTATTCTCTCGAGCCTGTGGATTCCGGTGAACCGGTTGCCGCAGTTCTCGAACTGGCTGGCGGCAAGGCTGCTGCGCTTGGTATTGCAGAAGACGATGTGGTGAGCTGGGAAGGCAAATAGTCGTCGTCGAACCACTGGACAGGGCGCGGGCCCAACATTAACGGCCTGCCATGACACTGCATCCCACAGACTCCATCCTCATCGTCGATTTCGGAAGCCAGGTGACCCAGCTTATCGCGCGGCGTGTGCGCGAAGCGGGCGTTTACAGCGAGATCGCTCCGTTCAACGCCGCTGCCGACGCCTTTGCGCGGATGCAGCCCAAGGGAATCATCCTTGCCGGTGGACCTGCGTCGGTTGCGGACACGGGCAGCCCAAGGGCGCCAGAACATTTCTTCACCGCTGGCATACCGATCCTTGCCATTTGTTATGGCCAGCAGACGATGTGCGAGCAACTCGGTGGCACGGTCGTTCCCAGCCATGACAATCGCGAATTCGGTCGCGCGGAAATCGAAATCAAGGCGCCATGTTCGCTGTTCGATGGCATCTGGTCGATCGGAGATCGGCCGATTGTCTGGATGAGTCACGGTGACCGGGTGACCAATTTGCCTTCAGGCTTTGCGCCGGTTGCGGTATCTGACGGCGCGCCGTTTGCCATCACTGCGGACGAAGCCCGTAAATTCTATGGCGTGATGTTCCACCCTGAGGTTGTCCACACGCCCGATGGCGCGAAGCTGCTGTCCAACTTTGTCCACAAGGTCTGCGGACTGGCGGGCGATTGGACGATGGCGGGCTTTCGGGACACCAAGATTGCTGATATCCGCGCACAGGTGGGCGATGGCCGCGTGATCTGCGGCCTCTCTGGGGGCGTCGATTCTGCGGTCGCGGCGGTCTTGATCCACGAGGCGATCGGCGACCAACTGACGTGTGTTTTTGTCGATCACGGCCTGATGCGGCTCGGCGAGCCCGAACAGGTCGTCACCTTGTTCCGTGAGCATTACGGGATCAGGCTCGTTCATGTCGACGCCGAAGACCGCTTCCTTGGCGGCTTGGCGAGCCTCACTGACCCCGAAGCCAAGCGCAAGTTCATCGGCGGCGAGTTCATCAAGGTGTTCGAGGAGGAGGCAGCAAGGGTCGGCGGCGCGGATTTCCTCGCGCAGGGAACGCTTTACCCGGATGTGATCGAAAGTGTGAGCTTCACGGGAGGGCCGTCGGTGACGATCAAGAGCCATCACAATGTCGGCGGCTTGCCCGAACGGATGCACATGAAGCTGGTTGAGCCATTGCGCGAACTGTTCAAGGATGAAGTCCGCGCGCTGGGCCGTGAACTGGGATTACCCGATATCTTTGTCGGTCGCCACCCATTTCCCGGGCCCGGCCTCGCGATCCGCATCCCCGGTGAGGTGACCAAGGACCGTTGCGATATCCTCCGTCTCGCTGACGCAGTCTATCTCGACGAGATTCGCAAGGCCGGGCTCTATGACGAGATTTGGCAGGCCTTTGCCGTTCTTCTCCCCGTCCGGACAGTTGGGGTGATGGGCGATAGCAGGACGTATGATTATGTGTGCGGCCTGCGAGCCGTGACCTCGACCGACGGCATGACAGCAGACGTCTATCCTTTCGAAAGCGCGTTCCTTGCCCGTGTCGCGACAAGGATCGTGAACGAAGTGAAGGGCATCAATCGGGTTGTCTATGACTATACATCGAAGCCGCCCGGCACGATTGAATGGGAATAGAGATCGCTGGGTGTGCAAGCGCGGTGCAGCACATTTCCGTCGCCTAACAACTGCTTAACGCGCCCCACATGTTTTTGCGCAAAAGGCCTAAAGAAAATCCCTTCCGCGCCGATAACCATTGCATGATGCACCGCATTTCGCGGCCGATCGGATGAAGGATGTTACTGTGACGATGCAATTGGTCCGCGCGCCCGAATTGGCTCAATCAGAACAGTTCGAAACTTCGGAACGCCGTTATGCCGTGGTGCTCAACGCACAGGTTGTCGGAGATTCGCTTCCCGATCCGGTTGCGATCCGGATCTGCAATATTTCTGCGGGTGGATTGATGGCTGTCGTGCCATCTCATGTCGCGATCGATGGCTGTATTACCGTTTTGATCCGCCATGTCGGCAAGCTGTTCGGGCACATCGTGTGGGTCCGGAAGGACAGGATCGGCATCAAGTTCGACAAGGAGATCGATCCGGTTGCACTTCTCACAGACCGTGCGGAACGCGCTGCGGCGCCGTCGCTCATGGCGAACAAATTTGTCGCGTTGACCAAGCGCACAATGCTTGTTCCCGGCATGGACTTTCCGATCGAAAGCCCGGGCAGGACATTGCACGCCGCCTGAACACGTCACCCTTCGCGGTGGTAGGGATGCCCGGCAATGATGCTGGTTGTGCGGTAAAGCTGCTCTACGAGCATCGCCCGGACAAGCATGTGAGGCCAGGTGGCGCGGCCAAAGGCGATCAGCATATCGGCGGTGGCGCGTTCTTCCATTGATAGTCCATCGGCGGCACCAATCAGGAATCGGGCTTCTCGCGTACCCGAATCTTGCCATTGCTCAAGGATGCGGGCAAGCTTGGCGGAGCCTACTTGCTCACCTGTTTCATCAAGTCCTATGGTCTTCGTGCCGGGCAAAACGCGCGGTGGC
>JANLQV010000032.1:0-6020 GCA_031368025.1 Sphingomonadales bacterium
TATTGTCTTTCTGGGTGGAGATGCGCTTCCCTGGTTGCAGGTCGACGGCGGCAGTGTGGTCGCTCATGGCGATGATCTCCATGACTGTGACGATATGGTGACTGCCATCGTTCCCGCCAACAGCGTCACCTATCGCAAAGCTTCATTTCGCGAACTCAGCCCCGCTCAGGCATTGGCCGCTGCCCGGCTCGATGCAGCAGACGTCAGCCTTGGCAGCGATCGGCATGTGGCTGTGGCCGAGGCTGGCGATCATTATGTCGTCACCGACAAGGCGAAGATGCAGGACTGGCTGTCCAAACTGGCCATGCGGGGGCTTCGCGCGGCGGCGCTCATCCCGTCGCCAAGCCTGTTGCCGGTGCCAGCAAGCGGCTTTGTGCGTGCCGAATTGCCGCACGAAGTCGTTTTGCGGTCACCAGACACCGCATTGGGTGAGGACGGGGTCATCTCGGCATTGATCGTTGGCGATGCGCCCGTCACGACGATCGGGCAGGGTGAAGTCGAAGCGGCCGTCGTTGCTGCGGCTGAACATCCGCCGCTCAACCTGCTTCAGGGCGATTTCGCAAGCCGCACCGATTGGGGTGCGGCGGCGGGCTATTGGCGGCGCATGGGGGGTTTTGTCACACTGCTCGCGGGCCTGACTCTTGCCATTCCGCTGGCACAATGGACGCGGCTCTCCCTCGCGACTGCAGCTCTTGATCGCCAGAGCGCCACAATTGCCGCCAAGGCACTCGGCGAAGCGCAGGGGTCTGATGATGCCGTGGAGCGCATGCAGGACGAACTTGTTGACCAACGGGGAGGCGGGGCGGGTTTCCTTGCGACACAGGCTGCGATTGCGGGCGCGATCGAATCCACTCCCGGTGTGGAGATGTCTTCGCTTTCCTTTGATCCGGACGGCACGATGCACGCGCTGGTTCGGGCCACGGGGCGGTCGGAATTGGATGCCTTGAGGCAGGCCATCGAAGCGCGCGATTTTGCGGTAATCGAGGGCACGCAAGCAATGAGCCAGGGGCGCGTCGAAGTTGAATTTCAGGCGAGGCCGCGATGATCGAACGACTCATAGGCTGGTACAGCGGGCGGAGTCCGCGCGAGCAGAGGCTGCTTGGCATCATGATGGCGTTTCTTGTCATCGTGATTGGCTGGCTCGGCGTCCTTCGTCCGCTCGACACGGGTCTGGCCCAAGCGCGCGCCGATCAGGAACTGGCAATCATGCGGCTGGAACGCGTGCGAAGCGATGCTCTTGCGCTCGAGACCGGCGGAACGGCCGCAACCGATTCTGCCCAGGCGCTGGTCAGCCGGCTCGCGGATCAGGCTGGCTTCTCGCCAACACGTCTTGATCCCGGCGCGGAAGGACGGGTGTTGACCGGGCTGGCTTCAGCAAAGCCGGTCGCGCTCACCCGATGGCTGGAGGCGCTCGATGCGCAGGGCGTCTTTGTCGAACAGATCAGCATCCGCCCGAACAGCGATGCAACACTCGCAGTAGACGCGACTTTTCGGGCACGGGCAAAGTGATCCCGGCGCGCAGGATTTTTGCCGGTGCGCTTGTGGTGGCTCTCTTGTTGTTCATGCCGCTGCGGCTCGTGCTGGGGCTCACGGGGGACACAGTCTCTGCAAGATCGGTTCAAGGCACGGTATGGAAAGGCCAGTTGATCGACGCATCGATCGGCGGGCAATCGCTGGGCGATCTGAATGCGGGCCTTTCCCCTTTCTCACTCCTAGCTGGAAAGGCACGAGTGAATGTCGACGGCGCCCTCCTGCACGGCGCAGTCGTTGCGACCTTTTCGGGCCGTGGCGGCGATATCGAGACATTGAACCTGCCACTCGCGCGGGCGTTTGGCCCGATTCGGCTGGACGCGATCGAAGTATCTGACGCCCATATCCGTTTTAGCGGCGGGCGATGCGCGATGGCCGACGGTCGGGTGGGGATCCAGTTCGAGAGCGTCCTTGGCAAACAGAAGCTCTCCGGCACACTCAGATGCAGCGGAACCGCGCTTGCGCTCGACCTGCTGAGCCAGTCGGCAATGGAGCGGCTTTCACTCCGTTTTCCTGACCCCAAGCGCTATCAGGCGATGCTCACGATCCGGGCCGCCGATACCGATCAGGCGACACGGCTGGCTGCGGCTGGCCTTCGCGAAACCCCGGTAGGACACATCATCAGATTTTCGGGCGCGTTCTAACCCTCGATCGCAAAGACAAGCCCTGCATGAGCTTCGAGGCGCTTGATCAGCGGTTCGGCCATGATTGCGCCGGGAGTGACAACACCACCCGGCGTATCATGCTCGAGCAGGGTCAGCGCGCTTTCGGCGATCATCTTGCTGGTTGAACCATAACCCGGATCCCTGTCGCCGCCGACCGATGCGCGAACGCTGGTGCCGTCGGCAAACTCGCCAATGAACAGGATGTCATAGAAACCATTTTCGCGTTGCTCGGCGCTTGGCCCTTCGCCGGGTTTGGGTTGAGGCCCCTCGCCGAACGGATTGGCACTTTTCAGGGCGGTGGCGATTCCTTCGGCGATGGCCTTTCCGGCATCGCCAATGGTCGTCATCATCATCTCGTCATAAACGAAATCGGTGCCATAAGCGTGGTTGAGCAGGAAGTTGCTCCGGTGGACATTCTTGGTGTTGATCGTCGCCATCACGAACGGCGCAGCCCAGGTTCCCGTTGCGCTGTCATATTCAGGGACAAGGCCACTCGGCTGTGACGGCCCCTCAAATCCCGGCGTCAGCGCGAACGGGCTGCGGAGCAAGCCGACGATGCTCAGATCCTTGGCTGCCGCTTTCATTGTTTCGGTGAGGCTGGCAATCGTCCCGCCAGAAGCGCCGCCCTGCATCTTGCGCACGCGGCCTTTGACGCGCGGGGCGGGCTTGCCGTGACGCCTGATCGCTTCCTGTTCAAGGAACCACACCCCCAGATCGAACGGGATCGAATCAAATCCGCAGGAAAACACGATCCGCGCACCCGATTTCTTCGCTGTGTCGTCATGCGCGTCGATCATGTGACGCATCCAGGCCGGTTCGCCGCAAAGGTCGACATAGTCGGTTCCTGTTTCGGCGCATGCTTTGACGAGTTCGGGGCCATAAAGCTGGTAGGGACCGACCGTGGTGATGATCACCCGCGCGCGGGTGCACATTGCGGTCAGCGTGGCAGGCTCGCTGGCGTCGGCTTCGATCAGCGGCGTATCCTTGGGCGCGCCGATCAGATCCCGAACTTCGGCCAGCTTTGATGCGCTGCGGCCCGCCATCGCCCAGCGCTTGATGCCGCGCTTCGCCAGATATTCGGCGACGAGGCGCCCGGTGAAGCCACTCGCGCCATAGACGACAATATCAAACTCAGCCTTGGACTTGGCCATTTCGAATCTCTCCCTCTTGTCGCGGGGAGAGTGCATTTTCCAGACGGCTATCGCAACCGGACTATTTGACCGTGCCGTAAAAACTGACCTTGCCGGTTGCAGCTGGCGGGATCGGCTGGGCGAACTTCCAGCGTATATGAGTGACGTCACTCGGCAGGGCAGCACGCATCGTCCCGTCGCCCTTGGCCACTTTGAGCGTTGCAAGAGCGCCATATGTCTTCCCGCCGTCGACCGACACAATCGCCCAAGGCTGCTCAACACCGGTAAAGGAGACCGCGGCCGGGATAGGGTTGTTGATCACGAAATTGGCAGCAGGCTTTGCCGCGTTGTTCCGGTATTCGAGCATGATCACCAGCGCTTCGCCGGGGAGCACGCGATCAGGCGCAAAAAGCTGGTTTTTCTTCTTGCCCTGCGCATCAGTCACGGCGCGGGCAACGAACACGGTGCTTTTCAGCGCGACCGCCTCCTGAGCCAACGTGGCGGCGGGGATGGTGAGAGTGAGGGCAAACAAGATCTTGTTCATGGCCATTCTCCTACGCGATACAGGCTTCGATATTAGCGACCCTAAAGTTTAGGCAAGGTTACTCCGCGCTGCCCCATATATTTTCCGGCACGGTCGGCATAGCTGATCTCGCACGGTTCATTGCCTTGCAGGAAGAGGAACTGGCAAGCGCCTTCATTGGCATAAATCCGCGCAGGCAGTGGCGTGGTATTGGAAAATTCGAGCGTCACATGCCCTTCCCAGCCGGGTTCGAGCGGTGTCACATTCACGATGATCCCGCAGCGCGCATAGGTCGATTTGCCGAGGCAGATGACCAGAACATCGCGCGGCACCCGGAAATATTCGACCGTGCGGGCAAGCGCAAAGCTGTTGGGCGGGATCACGCAGACATCGGTTTTGCGATCGACAAAGCTGTTCGGATCAAAGTCCTTGGGATCGACGATCGATGAATTGACGTTCGTGAAAATCTTGAACTCATCGGCCACCCGCGCATCATAGCCGTATGAACTGAGGCCGTAACTGATGCAGCCGTCACGACGTTGCGCTTCAACGAACGGCTCGATCATGCCTGTCTTCGTTGCCTGGTCGCGGATCCATTTGTCGGAAAGAATGGCCATCAATCGTCCTGGACAAGGCCGACATCTGCCGGGCCGAAAGGAAAGGGCAAAAGGTCGGAAAGCCGATGCTCTTCAACCACCGACAGGTCGGCCGAGGCGCAATGGACGATGAGATCGGTTCGTGCAAGCTGCGCCGCCTCGTTCAGGACCTGGCGGCACCGCCCACAGGGGCGCACCGGGGCAGAGCCGCTGATCGTGCCGTCCTTGAGCACGCCGCCAATGATCGCGATCTCACGCACCTGTTTGAGCTTGCCTTGCGTGTTGAGCGTCGCCAGCGCCACGGTTTCCGCACACAGCGTCAGGCCGTAACTCGCATTCTCGAAATTGCAGCCGGTCACGATTGTGCCATCGTCCAGCAAAAGCGCGGCGCCGACCCCGAAATGCGAATAGGGCGCATGGGCGTCGGCAGCTACAGCCTTTGCCGCTTCAAGCAATTCCCGGCTCATTGCGGGCGCACCACATTCCAGTCCACCGGGCCTTCGATCCCGTCCACCCGGCGTTTCGGATTGGCTTGCCACATCACCCAGGTGTGTGCCCCATAATCAGGGGCAAGGCCGATGCGCCGCAGCCAGAGCGGACGGTCAATTGCCTCGCTCACTTTATATTGCGCTTCGAATTCGCGGGTCAGGGTGAGCATCACCGGCTTTTCGCTATGGGCCTCAACCATCTGGATAAAGGTCGCGACTTCGGCGAGCAACGCTTGGCGGGTCGGGCGGGCGGCGCAATTCCCGCCAAATTCCAGATCGAGCGCGTGCGGCAAGGCGGCGGCCTCACGCGGCACCATTGCGATGAAGTTGGTCGCCTGTTCGCGCCCCGGTCGGCACAGGCTGAAGACATGATAAGCGCCGCGCTTGATCCCCGCTTCCGCCGTGCCCGACCAGTTGGCGGCGAAGCGATCGTCGCGCAGATCACCGCCTTCGCTGGCCTTGATATAGGCGAAGTCGACCCCGGCCACGCGCGCCGCCTTCCAGTCAATCTCCCCCTGATCATGCGAAACATCGATACCCTGTGTCGGATAAGCGTCGCGGCCCGGCGCCCAATGGGTGAAGCCTCGCCAGCCAAAACCGGCAATTAGCGCCAGCGCGGTGATCAGTAGAGCCAGTTTCCGTATCATCCTAACCCTTGATGTGGAGGACGCAGATCAGCGTGAAAAGCCTGCGCGCCGTATCGAAATCAACCTCGATCTTGCCCGCCAGCCGCTCCTTGAGCAGTTCCGAGGCGTCATTGTGGATCGCCCGCCGCGCCATATCGACGGTTTCGATCTGTTGCGGCGTCGATTGCTTGACGGCCTGAAAATAGCTGTCGCAGATCGCGAAATATTCGCGGATCGGGCGCTGGAACCGGCCGAGCGCGATGATCACCGATTCGAGGTGGGTCTGGTCTTCCCGGTAGATATCGAGCGCCAGTCGCCCTTCCTCAACGCGCAGGGTGACGCGGTATGGCCCGGCATAATGATCGTCATGCGCGCGCTGCGGGGCGAAGCTGTTGCCTTCAAGCAGGTCAAAAATGGCAATGCGCCGCTCCTGCTCGATATCGGCATTGCGCCAGATGATCG
>JANLQV010000073.1:0-2564 GCA_031368025.1 Sphingomonadales bacterium
CAAAAAGGCTGTGTTGACGTTGCCGATCGCGCCAACAATCGCGGATCCCGCGGCGGCCACAGGAATCGCAAACTGGTCCTGATTGGCTATCAGGATGGCACCGCCCTGCACCGGTGTCGTGCACTGCGCAAACGCGGCTGATGAGGTCGTCGCCATCAGGCCGATGACGGCACAGGTCATGATCGCCTTTTTGGAGGCCCGCAACCCCTGCAACGATGCCAAAGAACAATCCATACCAAAGTCCCCAAAATCCAGAATCAGAAAAATAGTCGCGCCTATGCCTGAAATCTTAAAGCAGCCGTGCATGAGCTGGAAGCTCAACAAGCCGGCGCTTTATCTCCTGCGCTGTGAATCTCGATCGCTGTATCATTGCAGCAACAGACAGTTCCCGGCTCACTGTGATGCCCATCACATTGTTAGCGATGGTTTGGGTGCATCCTGGTTGCCGCGGTGCTGTCGGACCTTCGGTCACAGGGCCGCGGATTGATTGGCGACCACGGAAACGATAATGCTTTGTTGCCTCGGCGGATTTCAGGCTGGCCGCCGCTATGCAGATTATGAGAGCTTGTGGAAAGGATTCGGCGCGGCCGTCCATTTGGCTTGCGCCCAGATGCACATGATCGAGCGCCTCGTCTCATCGGTGATAGCGATCGGCGGAGCCATCTTGTCGATGGTTCTCCTTTCCGATGTCGCCTGGGCCGAGAAACGCGTTGCGCTGATTATCGGAAATTCGTCCTACCAGACCGTTCCCCAGCTTCCCAATCCCTCGCGCGATGCCAATTCGGTCGCGAAGATGTTTCGGGATGCCGGCTTCGATTCCGTCGATGTTCAGGTCAACGTTGGTAACCTTGAGTTCAAACGGGCCATCCGCAAGTTTGAGGTGACCGCCGATCAGGCCGACATCGCAGTGGTCTTTTACGCCGGTCATGGGCTCGAAATTGCCGGCACCAATTACCTGATCCCGACCGATGCGCGACTCGCCAGCGACCGGGATGCGGACGATGAAGCCATCCTGCTCGAGCGCCTGGTATCGGCGGCAGACGGTGCCAAGCGACTGCGTCTCATCATACTCGACGCCTGCCGTGACAATCCGTTTGTGCGGACCATGCGCCGGGAACGCAAGACAGCCAATCGCGCGGTAGTGGCCGGCCTTGGCAAGGTCGAACCGACCAGCACTGACACCCTGATCGCCTACGCGGCGAAGGCTGGCTCGACCGCGGACGACGGCGATGGCCAGCATAGCCCGTTTACCACGGCGGTGCTGAAAAATCTGCCTGTTCCCGGCCTCGACGTTCGCCTCGCATTCGGGCGCGTCAGAGACGAAGTGTTGAAGACCACCGCGAACCGGCAGGAGCCGTTTGTCTATGGGTCGTTGGGTGGCAGCAACATCGCGCTGGTACCGGCGCCGGCCGTACTTCGCGAAGCTCCTGTGATTGACGTCAAGGCCGACTATGATCTGGTGGAGAAGATCGGTTCTTCACGGGCTTGGGAGGTTTTCCTGGCCACGCACCCGACCGGTTTCTACTCCGACCTGGCGCGCGCGCAGATAGACAATCTGAAAGCCATGTCGAAGGGTGAGCCGGGCAAGAAAATGATCCTCGCCGATGTTCCTCCGCAGCCGAGCCCTTCCAGCCGCGAATCTTCGTCGAAAGAAGCCCTGGAGTGGGACAGGCTGAGAGGCAGCACCGACCCCGCAGCACTCCAGAATTTCATCAAGCGGTTTCCGGATTCGCCGCTGTCGATCAATGCTCAGCAGCGTATGGACCTGTTGAAAAAGGCGGCGCAGGAGCGCGAGGAGCAGGCGCGTATCCAGCGTGAGGCCGCACGCAAGGCAGCCGACGAGGCGTTGCGTCAGGCGGAACTGCGGAAGGCCGAACAGGCGGCGGCGAAAAAGCTCGAGGAAGATACGCGCCGCGCCAGGGAGGCCGACGCCGAGCAAAGGGCCAAGGCCGCTGCGGCCGAAATCGCCGCGACGAAAAAACGCGAGGACGAAGAGCGTCGTGCCAAAGCAGCTGAAGCCGAGCAGAAGGTGAAGGCGGCGGAAGCTGAACGCAAGGCAGCCGAGGCAAAACAAAAAGCCGACCAGGCCGAGCGCGACAAGTCGGCGGCGGAAGCGGCCGCGGCCCGAGCGACCAGCAACAAAGAGGCAAAGGAAGCGGAGAACGAACGACGGCAGGCAGAGGTTATGGCCGCCAAGCAAGCCGCTTGCCGGTCCGAACTGATCAAGCTCGATGACATTAACGCCAGGGGCAGCGCAGGATCAGGCCTCAACGATCTGAAGGCTTTCGCCAAGACCATGAGTTGCGACCGTCTCACCGGGCTCTTCACGGCGACCCTGGAAAAATTCAAGGTCGAACAGGCGAGCCGCGAAGCCGCCATGCCGAATTCGCCCGAATTGGTTCGCTCGGCCCAAACCCAGCTCGTACGTTTGGGATGCCTGACCGGAAAAATTGACAGCAGCCTGAACGCGCCGACCAGTGCAGCACTCGGACGCTACATGACCATTGGCGGCCAGCCCTCCAGCAATGTCAGCGTGACCGAAACGCTGGTCGCTGAACTGACCA
>JANLQV010000119.1:0-2755 GCA_031368025.1 Sphingomonadales bacterium
CGCTCGCCAGCCTCGCCCCGGTCGCAGCATATCCTTTCATGAAACGCATCACCTGGTGGCCACAGGCCTGGCTGGGGATCGTCTTTTCCTGGGGCGGGCTGGTCGGCTGGATTGCTGTGACCGGGGCGGTATCTGCCGCAATGGCGTTACTTTATGCCGGAAGCATCGCCTGGGTGATCGGCTATGACACCATCTATGCGCTTCAGGACCGCGAAGACGATGCACTGATCGGCGTGAGATCGTCGGCATTGCGGCTCGCGAGGCGGGTAAAGCCGGGTGTTGCGTTATTTTACGGCGTTGCCTTGTCCTGCTGGGCCGCCGCATTCTGGATGGTACGGCCGCAAATGCTGGTCTTTGCGGCGCTATTGCCCGCTGCGGTCCACCTTGGCTGGCAGGCTGTGACATTGCAGCCCGATGCCGGCGATGATGCGCTTGCCAAGTTCCGGTCAAACCGTTTCACGGGGCTTCTGATTGCGCTGGCTTGCCTCGTCGTCGGTGCGTCGTCCTGAAAAAGAGCTTCAACCCGAACCCATCCCGCACTATGCGGCGCTGATGCTGACGATTGAACAGGCGAAGGATCGTGCCACCGATCTGGTGACACGCGCAATGAAGGCAGGCGCCGATGCCTGCGATGTGGTGTATTCGGGCAATGCTTCGACGCAAGTCCAGATGCGCCTCGGCGCGCTCGAAGATGTCGAGCGATCCGAAGGCGAAGACATTGGCCTGCGGGTCTTCATCGGCAAGCAGTCGGCAAGCACATCTTCATCAGACCTTTCGGTGGCGGCCTTTGAGGCTCTGGCCGAACGTGCCGTTGCGATGGCGCGCGAAGCCCCTGAAGATGCGTTTGCCGGGCTCGCGCCCGAAGAGCGGCTGATGCGCGGCTCCCTGCCGGAACTTGATTTGCGCGACGCGATCGAGATGCACCCCCAGGCGCTGCGCGAACGCGCGCTAATGGCGGAGGATGCGGCACGGTCCGTTGGCGGCGTTACCAACAGCGAGGGGGCCGGGGCCAGCATGTCCCAAGCCGTCACGGCTCTGGCGACAAGCCACGGCTTTGCCGCCAGCTATTCCGGCACTGGCCACGGCATTTCGGCCAGCGTTCTGGCCGGCGAAGGCGGCGGGATGCAACGCGACTATGCCTATCACTCGGCCCGCCATTTTGACGATCTCGACGTCCCCGAAGCGATCGGTCGCGCGGCGGGCGAACGCGCTGTCGCGCGGCTCAACCCGATCAAGCTGAAGAGCGGACCTATCCCGGTCGTGTTCGATCCGCGCGTCGGAAATTCGCTGCTTGGCCATTTGGCGGGCGCGATTACGGGCGCAGCCATCGCCCGCAAGACAAGTTTCCTGTTTGAAAAGCTCAACCAGCGCATCTTTGCCGAAGGCGTGACCGTGATTGATAACCCATTGCGGCTGCGCGGCCTGCGTTCGCGACCCTTCGATGGCGAAGGACTTGAAACGCATGAAACAGAAATTATCCGGGATGGCGTCTTGACCGGCTGGCTGGTCGAAAGTGCATCGGGCCGCCAGCTTGGCCTTGCGCCAACGGGACATGCCTCGCGTGGCGGCGGTGGAGCGCCGGGCGCGGGCACGACCAATCTCCACATGGCCGCCGGACAAATGAGCCCAGCCGCACTGATGGCGGACATCAAATATGGCATCTATGTCAACGAACTGATCGGCATGGGCGTCAACGGACTGACTGGCGATTATAGTCGGGGCGCGGCGGGCTTCCTGATCGTCGACGGGGAAATTGCAGGGCCGGTGGCAGAGGTCACGATTGCGGGCAACCTCAACGACATGTTCGCCGCCGTGATCCCTGCGAATGATCTCACCTTTCGCTACGCCACCAACGTGCCGACGCTGCGGGTCGACGGAATGACCCTGGCGGGTGACTGACACGCTTCTGGATGCCGTCAGCGCAGTCGCGCGTGAGGCGGGCGCGTTGGCGATGAACCATTGGCGCGGCGATTTCGAACAATGGGAAAAATCGCCGGGCAATCCTGTGAGCGAAGTCGATCTGGCGGTTGACCTGTTTCTCCAGAAGCGGCTGGCCGAACTCGATCCAGAGGCGGGCTGGCTTTCCGAGGAAACCGCCGATAGCGCCGAACGGCTGCTTTTGCCGCGCGTTTGGGTGGTCGATCCGATCGATGGCACCCGCGATTTCGTGCGCGGGCGGCGCGGCTGGGCAATATCGATTGCGCTGGTGGAGGGCGGACGGCCCTTGCTCGGCGTGCTCGATGCTCCGGCCCGCGATGAACATTGGAGCGCGGCGGCAGGCGGAGGTGCGATCCGCAACGGCACACTGATCCGCCCCAGCCCGCGCACGATACTGGCGGGTGCACGCGTGCCCGCCGATATCATCCCCAAGATCGACCACGATCTGGTGACGGTGGACAAGCCCAACTCGATTGCGCTGCGCATTGCGATGGTCGCGGCGGGCGAAGCCGATCTCGTCGCGACGCTGCGTTGGGGCGCCGAGTGGGATATAGCGGCGGCCGCACTGATCGCCGAGGAAGCAGGCGCGACCGTCACCGATGCACGCGGCAACACATTGCGCTACAATTCGACCCGCGGCGATGCCTTTGGCGTGCTGGTGTCCAGTCCCGGCATCCACGCCGCCGCCGTTTCGCGATTGGCGGACCGGGCGAACTCGGCCTTCGCGCGGTGATTGGCATTTGACCTGCCAACTGCTATGTTCGAGGCATGGCAACAGCGCGCATCAAGGAACCGCCGCAACCGGCAAGCGTTGTAA
>JANLQV010000145.1:0-3498 GCA_031368025.1 Sphingomonadales bacterium
GCTGACGCTATCGCTGTTCGCTTATGTGGGCGTGGCGCTCGTGGTGGATGTGCCGTGGGGAACTGCGGCGTACCGGTTGGTTGTGCCACACATCTCGTTTAACTCAGATTATTTAACCGTCGTCGTCGCAGTGCTAGGCACCACGATAAGCCCCTATCTGTTTTTCTGGCAGGCTGAACAGGAGGTCGAGGAAGTCAAAGAGAAAGGCGGTGCCCGGCCATTGTCGCGCGACCATAAGTCCGCCCCGGTTGAATTTTCCCGGATTCGCATCGACACTTATCTAGGCATGTTTTTTTCCAACACTGTTGCGTTTTTCATCATGGTTACAGCGGCTGCGACACTCAACGCGCATGGAGTGACAAACATACAAACTTCGGCACAGGCCGCAGAGGCGCTGCGACCAATCGCCGGGCCTTACTTGTTTCTCATTTTTGCGCTCGGCATTATCGGAACGGGAATGCTCGCGGTCCCGGTTCTGGCCGGCTCAGCAGCGTATGCGCTGGGTGAGGCGTTTGGCTGGCATGTTGGCCTTGCGCGCATGCTCAGTCGGGCCAAGCTGTTCTACGCGACCATTTTCGCGGCGATGCTGATCGGTGTTGGATTGAACTTCTCGGCGATCGATCCTGTAAAAGCCTTGTTTTGGAGCGCGGTGATCAATGGCGTTGTGGCCGTACCGGTTATGGTCATGATGATGCTGCTTGCGAGCCGCCCCAGCGTTATGGGGCCATTCACCTTAAAACCGGTCCTGAAATGGGTCGGTTGGTTCGCGACACTCGCAATGGCCTCAGCCGCCGTCGGGATGTTCGCCACGATGGTGTAACGTGACAGCGCCCTGTGCCGGCTCGAGGAATGTTGCCGCTAGAATGCCCCCGCGCGCCGGTTTGGCTGCAGGAACAATTGCCCGCCTGAACCGTTGGTGCACCACGCTCATTCCGCGTCATTGTGTCTCGGAAGCATCCTCGAAGTGGGTATATCGCACGGTGACGCGCACTTTGACCAAACGCCGCTACTGGATAGGCATCGGGGTGTTGACCATGGGCATCATCGGGGTGGCCACGGCGGTTGTTGCTGTCTTTCCTCTTTCTGCGTTGCGCGAAGTGGTTGAACGCCGCGTCTCGGAAAGGCTAGGTGTTGCGGTGCATATCGGCGGCCTGCGGCGCGTGGGTGGTGCCTCGTTCGTGCCGACAATTGATATCGTCGACGTGCGGATTGCCCAACCTGGGTGGGTCGGGAAGGGCGATATGCTTGCGCTTGACAATGCACGCGTTCGCGTCCCGATAATTCCGTTACTGCGTGGGCATTTTGAGCCTGAGGCTGTCACTCTGCGCGGATTGCGTCTGGTGCTTGTCCGGACGGCGACAGGCAAGAGCAATTGGACGCAGCGTGACGACGACGCACCCGTTCGCTTGCCTTCGATCAGCACATTGACGATCGCGGATAGCCGTGTTTCGGTGACGGACGATAAACGCCATCTCCAAATGGCCGGGCCGCTGAGCGTAACCTCCCAGGCGGGGTTGTTGGTCGCATTGCGCGGCACCTTGCGGGGCAGTGCAGGTGCATTGACCATTAAAGGCGGCCCGATTTCAGGTGTGAATCCAGCACAACCCTATCCCTTCACATTCGCCCTGATGTCCGCACCACTGACCTTCAGGGCGCAAGGCGTATTGCAGCGCCTGCTGGATCTGGAGCACTTCTCGGCGACAGTTTCGGCAAGCGGCCCTTCGCTCAAGAATATTGATGATGTGATTGCTGCGGGATTGTTCGAAACCCAGCCCTTCGCGTTGACCGCTACCATTCTGCGAAAAAGCCCGGTCTGGGTGATCCAGCGCCTGGCGGGAACAATCGGGCGCTCTCATCTGACGGGTGCCGCTACGATCACGAAGCGAGACGACCGCAACAAAATATTGGGGTCGATCCACGCCACGACATTCGATTTCAATGATCTGGTGTCTGATCAGGGCCTGTTGCGACGGCGGGCGCTTGTGGCTGTCATTGGTCCGCGTGTTATCCCGGATACCCGAATCAATCTCGACAAGATCGGCAGAACCGACGGGCGGCTGCTCTTCACTGCCGACCGCCTTCTGATCGCCGGCGGTTCTGTGTTTCACAGTCTTTCCGGCACCCTTAGTCTCGACCATCGCGTCGTGCGGCTGGATCATATTGTTGCCGGGATGTCGACCGGCCAGATGACAGGAACCGCAATTGTCGACCACGTCCGCGACAGACCCAAGCTCATCCTTGATTTGCGTGTGACCGGGGAAACGCTTGATCGCATTGTTGGCGCGCCATCCGACATCAGCGGCCCGTTGCGCGCGCGCATAGTTTTATCCGGAAACGGCGATACGATCCGAGAGGCGCTGGCGCATGCCAATGGCCACGCCGCGTTGGTATCATCTCAAGGGCGTATCAGGGCCATAGTCGCCGCTATATTGGGGCAGGATCTTGGACGGACAATCGGGCAGGCAATCAAGGACAAGCAGGCGCATACGGCAATGCCTTGTCTTATCGCCAATTTTGAAGCCCGGGGCGGAATACTGCATCCGAATCCCCTGATGATTGATACGGCTGTTTCAGTCGGCACGGGGGCGGGCAGCATCAGCCTGTTCGATGAGCGGATCGCACTCGCCATTCGTGGTGCCGCCAAGCGGCCAAGCGGTTTGCGGATCGCCGATCCGGTGCGTGTCGGTGGCACATTAATGCAGCCCACGATTACAGTGGCAGGGTTTGCGGCAACCGGGAAGCCTAAACTGTCGGACATATTGTCTGTTTTTGGCAAAGCTATCGCCGGGGTATTCAAGGGCGCAGAACCCCGGATGCGCTTGGAAAGCGTCCGTTGCGCTGCGCTGACGGCGGCGGCTCTGCGCTAACCCAGTTTGCCTGCCAAATCAGGCTGCTGCTGGAACATTGTTTGGTTCGTCGAGTTATATGCTGGGCGAACACAAACAGGTGTGCCGCTCGTGACACAAGGAGAACCGATCATGAAGATTATCGCTCTTACCGTCGCCCTGTTGGCCAGCGGCAACGCCTTGGCCCAAATGGCACCAATGCCGGTTGAGACTGGCAGTGTTGTGCCGGCACCAATGCAGACGGCCTATCCGCACTGCTCTGCAACCGTGCAAGACCAGTGCATTCAATCACCTGCCCGGGAATCAGATACCAAGGGTGGGCCGCCGGCTCACGGTCGGATGATGATGCATCACTACAGGCATTGTCACGGTAAACGGATGAGCAGTTCAGGACGCTGCTAAAGGGCAGAAATGCGCTGTGTGGAGGTCCCGTCCCGCATTTTGATCGTCAACCGAGATTGCCAAGGCTGATGTTCGAGGAGATACAAACATGCGCATCGCCCATAATACGCGGATAATGGTGATTGACGGAGCGCACATGTCCTTGTTCCGCAATCGCGGACAGGATTTTTCTCTTGATCTGGAGCGTATCGAGCACCGCGACAGACCCGCGGCGCGAACATCGGACATGGGGACCGATCAACCTGGGCGC
>JANLQV010000166.1:0-1922 GCA_031368025.1 Sphingomonadales bacterium
CCGGCCCCGGCCAGCGCGCGGACGGTCTCAAGCCCCAGCCCGGAATAGCCGCCCGTGACCAGCGCAGTCTTGCCGCCAAGACTTATTCCGGCGATCACTTCAGCGGCGGTTGAGCGCATGCCGAAGGGCGATCCGACGGGCTGTTGTGCGGTCACGATGCTCTCTCCTTGATTCGTCCGGTGATATGCACACCCCAGACGGTCGCCGCAACGACGAGTGCACCGGCGGCCTGATGGAGGACGGCGACGGCCAAGCTGACGCCGGTCATGACCGTCGCGATGCCAAGCAGAATTTGCGTGCCGAATGCGCTGTGGATTGCGCGTGCGGCGTGGCGATTGCCCAATGCCTTCACCCGGCGTGCGAGGACAATCAGTGCGACGACGACCACCCACGCCCACCAGCGATGGAAAAAATGGATCAGGAAGGGATCATTGCCGAATGCGGCCAGCGCGCCGTTGCTCCAGTCGATGCCCTCGGGCACGAGATGATCGTTCATCAGCGGCCAGGTGTTGGCGACATGGCCCGCATTGAGGCCCGCAGTGTAAGCGCCAAACAGCAACTGGACGGCCAGGATCGCAAGCACCAACACGCCCAAGCCTGTCAGCCTTGCGGGCGTTGAAGCGGGATCGGCCGCCAGCCTCTTGAGGTCAAGTGCAGTCCACACCAGGCCGCCAAGGATGAACAACGCGGTCAGCAGGTGCGTGGCCAGCCGGTAATGGCTGACGTCGGTGCGCAGGGTCAGGCCCGAAGCCACCATCCACCAACCGATCGTCCCTTGCAGCCCGCCGAGCGCCAGCAGCGCCGTCAAACGCCAGCCATAGCCCTTGGGTATGGCGCGACGCAGGGCGAACCACGCAAAGGGAAGGGCAAAGGCAACTCCCACCAAACGCCCCAACAGGCGGTGGATGAATTCCCAGAAATAGATGAACTTGAAGTGGGCCAGCGTCATGCCCTTGTTGATCAACTGGTATTCCGGGATCGTCCGGTATTTGGCGAAGGCATCCGCCCAGGCCGCATCGGTCAGCGGCGGGATCGCGCCCGATACCGGTTTCCATTCGGTGATTGACAGCCCCGATTCGGTCAGGCGGGTGATGCCGCCGACGACGACCATCGCAAAGACGAGAATCGCGACCGAAAATAGCCAGTTGGCAATCGCATTGGGACGAATGGAGCGCATGAACCGCGCCTATGCGACGGGCCGATGATGGGTTCAACAAATTTCAGCCGGTCATCGAATGTAATGTTGTATCTTTCACACCAACGTGCCATTATATCATGACGAAAAGGAATCACATGTGTTGAATGCGGTGTTGAAACAGGGTGGGCTTGACCGGCTGGCGATTGGCCTTTCGGGGCTTTGCCTTGCGCATTGCATCCTGAGCGCGGTGATCGTGACCGCGCTGGCAACGGCGGGTGGTTTCCTCCTGCATCCCGCGATTCACGAGATTGGCCTGATGATGGCCATGTCGCTGGGTGCCTTGGCGCTGGGCCGCGGGGTGATGCAGCATGGCTATGCGATGCCGGTCTGGGTCGGATCGCTCGGGCTCGGCGTGATGGCCGGTGCGCTGACGCTTCCGCATGAGGGTGGCCTTGAAACCATCTATTCGGTGCTGGGCGTGATGATTGTCGCGCTGGGGCATGATTTGAACCGCCGCGCGCACTGGTAACCTTGCGCCCGCGCCACGACGCGCCTAGATTTGTCGCATGGCCAAACACGCACATGATCATACCCTCCATCACGGCCCGTCGCTAGCGGAAGCGGCGCGGATGACCTTGCTCAAATCGGGTGAGCAATGGACCGACATGCGCGCCAGCATCTTCGACGCGCTCGCCAGTTTCGAAAAGCCGGCATCGGCCTATGACATTGCCGAAGCGGTGTCGAAGGCGCGGGGCAAGCGGGTCGCGGCCAACAGCGTCTATCG
>JANLQV010000245.1:0-5407 GCA_031368025.1 Sphingomonadales bacterium
GCGGAAGCGACCGAACCCTCACCATTACGCTCATCCTCAATATTGCCCTGATCTTGTTTGGCTGGCGGCGCTACAACGACCTTTCGCGTGAAGTCGAAGAGCGAAAGGCAGCTGAAGAGCGCGCCCAGACGCTCGCGCTGCGTGATCCTTTGACAGGGTTCCATAACCGCCGCTCGTTATCCGAAAATGGTGCGGACATGCTGTCCAAGGCCATTCGCCGAGACAAAGCGCTGGCGATGCTGATGCTCGACCTCGATCACTTCAAGAACGTCAACGATGTGCATGGTCATGCCATTGGCGACGCGCTTTTGCGGGCGGTCGCAGCGGAAATAGCAAAGCTGATGCCGCCAAATTCTCTTTCAGCGCGGCTCGGCGGGGATGAATTTGCCTGCGCCTTTGTTTTTGATCTCGCCAACCGTGATGTTGTCGATCGGGTTGCCGAAGCGATCGTTTCCCGTCTTGCCCAGCCGTTCGACGCCGATGGCATATTTGCCCATATCAGCGTGTCGCTTGGCATTGCTCATTCGGCAGATGATTGCGAGAGCATCGATGCCCTGATGCGCCGCGCCGATATCGCGATGTATGCAGCAAAGCATCAAGGTCGCAATCGTCTGGCCTGGTTCGACGCTTCGATGGAACAGGCGCTGCAACAGCGCAACGAAACCGAATCCGGCATGCGCAATGGCATCCCGAGGGGAGAATTCGTCCCCTATTTCGAACAGCAGATCGATTTGACAACCGGTCGGTTGGGCGGTTTCGAAGTACTGGCTCGTTGGGACCACCCGACACGCGGGCTTGTCTCCCCCGACAATTTCATTCCAATTGCAGAAGAAACCGGCATGATCGCCGATCTTTCGATTTCGATCATGCGTCAGGCGTTGCTTGAAGCCAAAGGCTGGGATCAGTCGCTTATCCTATCTGTGAACATCTCACCCTCCCAGCTCAAGGATCCCTGGCTCGCCCAGAAAATCGTCAAGCTGCTTGTGGAAACGGGCTTCCCCGCCAACCGCCTCGAAGTCGAGATTACTGAAACCTCGCTTTTCGAGAACCTTGCGCTTGCCCAGTCTATCGTCGGGAGCCTCAAAAATCAGGGAATCCGCCTCGCTCTTGACGATTTCGGGACTGGGTACAGTTCACTCGCCCATTTGCGCGCGCTGCCATTCGACCGAATCAAGATCGACAAGAGCTTTGTCACGTCAATCATCGAAAACCCCGAAAGCGCGGCGATCGTGAACGCTATCACGCGCCTCGGGGATAGCCTTGGGTTATCCGTTACCGCCGAAGGCATCGAAGATGCTGCGATCGAAGAGCGCTTGCGTCAACTCGGCTGCCACAAGGGACAAGGCTGGCATTTTGGCAAACCCACCTCAATCGGCCAGACACGGATGCTGCTTGCCGAGCGCAACCTTTTGCCCTCAATGCGGGCCGAACTGGGCAACCAATTGGCGGGACAGCCGACCGAAGTCGTTGACGCGGAAAACGTCCGCAAATCGGCCTGAATTTTCGGGGTTCGCACTTTCGCCTCCACTAGGCTAAACGCCAGCGCGCCATGAAGACGCGGTTCCACAAGATGCACGGGCTCGGCAATGATTTTGTCGTGATCGACGCGCGCGAAACCCCGGTCGACATGACTGCTGCGCGGGCGCACGCCATCGCGGACCGGCGGACCGGGATCGGCTTCGATCAGTTGATTCTGCTTGAACCATCAACCGCGGCCGATGTGAGGATGCGGATTTTCAATGCGGATGGCGGTGAAGTCGAAGCCTGTGGCAACGCGACCCGCTGTATCGCGCTTCTAATGGACGGCCCCGCTGATATCGAGACGCTGGGTGGCATCCTCCATACCGAGCCGGGCGATGCCAGCGCGACCGTCACTCTGGTCCAGCCCGCTTTTGATTGGGAATTGATCCCGCTCGCCATGCCGATGGACACGCGCGACATGCCGGTGAGCTGGGAGGAGCTGGCCCGGCCCGCAGCCGTCAATGTCGGCAATCCGCACGTCATCTTTTTCGTGCCTGATTGCGATGCCATCGATCTTGAGACACTGGGTCCGGTGATCGAGCATGATCCGCTTTTTCCCGAACGGATCAACGTCAATGTGGCGAACGTCGCGGGCAAGGATCACCTCAAACTGCGCGTCTGGGAACGTGGTGTCGGCCTGACACGGGCCTGCGGCACCGGCGCCTGCGCCACCGCAGTCGCGGCTATCCGTGCCGGTCTAGTCCAATCTCCGGTGCTTGTGTCGCTCCCTGGGGGCGATCTTGAAATCACATGGGCTGACGGCGGTCCGATCCGCATGTCCGGGCCGGCCACGCATGTCTTCACCGGTGAGGCCGATTGGGACAATTTCGGTTGAGCGTCGAAGTCATCAATTTCGGATGCCGCCTCAACCTGGCGGAAGGTGAAGTCATTCGCGCACGCATGGCGGGCGAGGATGATCTGATCGTCATCAACTCCTGCGCCGTGACCAGCGAAGCCGAACGGCAGGCACGGCAGGCCATTCGCCGCGCAGCGAAACGGCGACCAGGTGCACGGATCGTCGTGACCGGATGTGCCGCTGAAACGAACGGGGCCGCCTTCGCCGCTATGCCGGAAGTCTTCGCCCTGCTCGGCAATCGCGAAAAGCGCGGCGATCTGGCCATGCCCGCTGTTTCGGGCGCCGATCATGCTCGTGCCTTTATCGAAGTCCAGAATGGTTGCGATCATCGCTGCACCTTCTGTATCATCCCCTACGGACGCGGAGAGAGCCGTTCGATCCCGGCGGGTGCGGTGATCGAAGCAGTTCAGGCCGCGGTTGATCGCGGGCAGCAGGAAGTGATCCTGACCGGCGTTGACCTGACCAGCTACGGCCCGGACTTGCCCGGCCAACCTACGCTTGGCAGCCTGGTGGAGCGCATCTTGAAGCATGTTCCCGCCCTGCCCCGTCTGCGGCTTTCCTCGCTCGATTCCATCGAGATCGACCCGCGCCTTGAGGAAATCATTACAGGCGAACCGCGCGTCATGCCGCATGTCCATCTCTCGCTCCAGTCGGGCGACGATATGATCCTCAAACGGATGAAGCGTCGCCACTCGCGCGCGCAATCCGTCGCGCTAGTGGAACGCCTCAAGGCGCGTCGACCGGAGATTGCGATTGGCGCTGACATTATTGCAGGCTTCCCGACCGAAGATGAGCAAATGTTCGAAAACAGCTTCAGGCTGCTCAACGATTGCGACATCGTGTTGGGGCATATCTTCCCCTATTCGCCGCGCCCCGGCACGCCCGCAGCGCGGATGCCGCAACTTGATCGCACGCTGGTGAAGGAACGAGCAGAACGGCTGCGCAACGCTTCAGCAGCGCGAAAGGCCGTGTGGCTCAACGCGCTCATCGGCACGCGCCAGCAGGTTCTGGTGGAGCTTGACGGCGAGACTGGCCACGCCCCCAATTTCGCGAGCGTTGCCCTTGAACAAAGGCTGGTGTGCGGCAATATGCGGGGAACGATGACCGACACACTTATCACAGGCACGGATGGCACGACGCTGACGGGCATTGCGGCGTGAGCGAAACACCCTGGCACAAGAAGCTGCTTGGCGGCTTCAGAAAAACGTCCGAGCGCCTGACGGAAAACCTGACCGGGCTCGTCACCAAATCAAAACTCGACGCCGAGACGCTTGACGACATTGAGGAAGCGCTGATCGTATCGGATCTGGGCCCGGCAACAGCCGCTGCTGTCCGTGCGCGCCTCGCAGATAGCCGTTATGAGCGCGGAATCGATGAAGCGGGTGTCCGCGAAGTGTTGGCGCAAGAAATTGCCGCCGTTCTCGCACCGGTCGCCAAACCGATAGAGATAGCGGCGTTTCCCCGGCCACAAGTCATTCTCGTGATCGGCGTCAACGGCTCGGGCAAGACCACGACGATTGCCAAGCTGGCGCATCTGTTCCTCGAGCAGGATTACGGTGTGATGCTCGCGGCGGGCGATACGTTCCGCGCGGCAGCCATCGGGCAATTGAAGGTCTGGGCCGAACGGCTCGGGGTTCCGATCATAAGCGGGCCCGAAGGTGGCGATGCGGCAGGAATCGTGTTCGATGCCGTCAAGCAGGCAACCGCAACCGGGATCGACGTGCTGATCGTAGATACTGCCGGCAGGCTCCAGAACAAGCGTGAACTGATGGACGAATTGGCGAAAATTCGTCGTGTGCTCGGGCGGATAAACCCAGCCTCCCCGCATGATGTTGTGCTGGTGCTTGATGCCACGACAGGGCAAAATTCGCTTAACCAGATCGAGATTTTCAAGGAAGTGGCTGGCGTGACAGGATTGGTAATGACGAAACTCGATGGCACAGCGCGCGGCGGCGTGCTGGTCGCGGCAGCGGAGAAATTCGGCCTCCCCATTCATGCCGTCGGCGTTGGTGAAACACTGGACGATCTTCGTCCGTTCGATGCCAATGAAATGGCACGCGTCATCGCTGGAGTCGGCGCATGAGTAAGATGCCACAAAAAACATCGTTTCACTGGTTGCCTGCCGCGCTTGACTATGGCCCGTTGGTGATCTTTTTTGCGGCCTATAAGGTGCTTGGAATTTTTGGCGGAACCGCGGTGTTCATGATCGCCATTGCACTGGCTGTGGCCATCGCGCTTTGGAAGATTGGGCGCGTTTCACCGATGATGTGGATGTCAGCCATTTTGATTCTCGTGTTTGGCGGCCTCACCATCTGGAAACATGATCAGCATTTCATCCAGCAGAAACCAACGATCATTTACACGATCCTCTCTGTGATGCTGTTTGTTGGGCTGATGCGCGGCAAACCGATGCTCAAATATGTTCTTGAGCATGGATATGACGGGCTGAGCGACAAGGGATGGTTGCTGCTTTCACGGAACTGGGCCTGGTTTTTTGCCGTTATGGCCGTCGCCAACGAGATACTCCGCTTCATCTATTCCACCGAGGCAGAGTTTGGGACCTGGCTGGCAATCAAAGTCTGGGGAATGACCAGCGCATCAATTCTCTTTGCTGCTGCCAATGTGCCGATGTTGCTGCGCCACGGGCTTGGCGAAGATGACACCCCTTCAGCCGAGTAGCCCGTGCCGCTTGAGGCAATGACGCAACTGGTCGTAGCTCAGGTTCAGTGTTTTTGCGGTTGCCCGCTGATTATGTCTGTGTCGGGCTAATGTTGCCTCAAGAATCATGCGCTCATGTGCAAGCACCGCCTTGCGCAGATCATCAACATCGACGGCCAGATGAGGCGATTCCAAAGCAGTCAGCTCTGCGGTCGATGCGACTGTTGCTTCCTCTTTTTCAAAGACCTGCCTGGGTTTTGGCACCGGCCGCCACGGCGAGGCAAAGGGATCAAATTCGATTGTATCAACGGGCGCATCAGTATTGATCCAGCGATAGACCGCACGTTCGATCACGTTGCGCAATTCGCGCAC
>JANLQV010000305.1:0-2008 GCA_031368025.1 Sphingomonadales bacterium
GGCTCGGCCTTGCGTCGCCCGCGCCGTGTCGTACCGTGTGGCCATGAGAGCCATCGTCACGGGCGCGAATCGCGGGATCGGGCTGGAGCTGGTGCGCCAGCTGGTGGCGAGCGGCGCAGAGGTCGACGCGGAACCGGTCCAGACCTCGGTTGCGGGTGCCGAGCTGACCCGCCGGGGCGGCGTCTCTCACGTGGATCGGATCAGCTCAGGCGAACGCTGGCGTCCGCGAGAGGCGACGACGCAGAGCGAAGCCAACTACGCCGAAGCCGAAGAGCAACATTGCCCAAGTCGACGGCTCAGGAACTGGCGAATTCACCGTCACCTTCACGATGAAATCATCGTGATTGTCATCTTTGCGCGAGATCTCGTCGTCATAGCCAAGATAGAACGTGTTGTAAGTTCCACCGCTCACAGCCCTCGGGCCAAGGAATATGCCGAAGCCATCGTCACCAACCGTTGCCGCAGCGCCCAGATTGCTGCTGAAATTCAGCAACTTGGCCAGATCACCACCCGCAAAATATTGGGTGCCGATCAGGATCGGAGCCGCAAAATGATTCTCAAGCCAGCTGGTTTCGGTATAGGTGAGACCGCCAGACGTGCTGAACGTATCACTATATCCGCTCTCGCTGCCGAGAAACTCGAACGTCAGGCTTGCTGGACCGTTCAGGAAAAGCGAAGCGCCGAGCGACGCGTAGCTCGAAAAACCCAACCCAGCGAGAAGGCTCTGAAAATCGTTGTTTGCTGGAATTGCCGTCGTACCACTGAAATTAATGGTCACATTCGCAGCGGCTTGCGCTGTCACCGGGAGTGACAATGCCATGGCAGCCGCGGCCAAAATCATCTTCTTCATAAGTTATCCCCTGTACTCTTAAGGAAATTGGGTTCGACTCGACGTTGCGAGCATGCGACCACCCGACTCGGTGATAGCAGAAATTTACAAAAAATTAACCCGGAAAATGGGATGAATGGTGCTTTATTGTCGACTGCCCCATTTTCGGACACACTTGATTTAATCCCCTAACGCAGATGGTTTCCGGCGAACGCCGCAGCGCGGCAAGCCATGGCTGGAAATGAAGGTCCTGGATGGGCTATTGAACTCATCAAAGACAGTATCCAGGTGCCAGAATCGGTGAACAATCAGAAGATCAGAGCGGGTTTTGGCGGGATGTGGGAGCGGCTGTTACCCGAGATCGCACCCGGGACTCGGATTCCGCGCCTGATTCACCAGACCTATCCCAACGGGGTGCTTCCAGATGCGCTTCGTCGCAACGTCGAGGATCTCGTTGCCTCAAATCCTGGTTGGGAACATCGCTTCTATGACGATGATGCGATCGAGCATTTCATTTCCGGGCACTATCCAGCGGAAGTGCTCCAGGCTTATCGCAGGATCAAACCCGAATACGGCGCGGCACGGGCCGATCTTTTCCGGTATCTTGCGATCTACCGGCTGGGGGGAGTTTATCTCGACATCAAGAGCCGGTTCACCCGTCCGATCGATGAAATCATCAACGGAGACGAGCAATACATCATATCGGGATGGCGCAATGGCGAAGGCGAGCCGCACCAGGGGTTTGGCCTTCATCGCGATCTCGCCCACATCGCGGGGGGAGAGCTTCAGCAATGGCATGTGATCGCGGCGCCGGGGCATCCATTCCTGCGCGCCGTCATCGTTCGGGTGCTTTCCAACATTGACCGCTACAGGCCCTGGTGGAACGGTGTTGGCCGTATTGGCGTATTCCGGTTGACCGGGCCAATCGCCTATACGCTTGCCATTGTGCCGCTACTCAAGCGCTATCCGTGCAAGATTGTATCAAATGAGAGCGCGTTGGCACTCGAATACAGCATCACAGGGAACTATAATCATAGTGACGCGTTTCAACGACATTATTCCCTGAGCGATACTTCGATCGTTGAGCTTTCACCCGGCGCCCAGTGGTTGGGCGCAGCGTATACAAGGGCCAGGCGGATTAAGGACAGGATGCGAGGAACATCGCGCAATCCTTGACCG
>JANLQV010000321.1:0-8339 GCA_031368025.1 Sphingomonadales bacterium
CGCCGGTTGAATCGCTGAAGCTCCGCGGCAATTATCAACGCGCAATTCGGGCGCCAAACATCAGCGAACTGTTTGCGCCCGTCACGACCGGTTTGACTAACCTGGCGACTGATCCGTGTGCGGGTGCCGGTGTTTTGACCAATGCCAATCTGGCACTGGCCTGCCTTAACCAGGGTGCTCCTGCGTCAGTTGTTTCGGCGGGAACCATTTTGAATCCGACAGCGGGCCAAGCCAACCAAATTGGCGGAGGCAATCCCAATCTGACTCCGGAAAAAGCCACGACTTACACCATCGGGGCGGTTTTCCGGCCAACCAACTTGATCAGTGGGCTGACGGTCACGCTGGATTATTATAACATCAAGATCACCCAGGCGGTTTCAACTCCGACGCCGAATGACGTTATATTTGGCTGCTTTGGTGCTCCGCCTTACAATATCACGGCGGCACAGGCGAATTCGGTGGCTTGTACCGGAATCCGTCGCAGCACAGTGTCCGGTCGATTGAGCGGTTCGGTTGCGACTGTCCCCGGTCTGCCGCAGCCATTGACCAATGGCGGCCGTTATTCGACGGACGGTGTTGATCTGACCCTTAACTACAAAAGAAATATCGGCTTTGCCGATCTTAACCTGAGCTTCAACGGCAACTATACGCGTAAAAACGTATTTCAGGCATCGGCTTTAAGCGCCGCACGTCAATGCGTCGGTTACTATAGCGCCAACTGCGGTTCTGTCTTAGGCCAAATCCAGCCGAAATACTCATTCAACCAGCGGACGACGTTGACGTTTGGTGACATTGATTTGTCACTGGCGTGGCGCCATCTGAATTCGGTGAAGTATGAGCCGATTTTGTCGCCCCAGCTCTTCATCGGTACGGTCACCGGCACGGGTCCAGAGGTTGGACGGTCTGTCAACTTCAACAAGATCTCGGCCTATGATTATTTCGATCTGACGACGCGCTATAATGTGAGCGACAATATTGAACTGACGTTGTCTGCGTTCAACCTCTTCGACAAGAAGCCCCCACTCGTGGGCGGACAGGGCGGTACGACTAACGCGAACAGCGGCAATACCTTCCCGTCGGTTTATGACGTGGTCGGTCGTCGTTATTCCATTACCGCACACTTCAAGTTCTAATCGAACGCCTTCGGGCATAAAATTTGGGGCGGTCCTTCGGGGCCGCCCTTTTTTTGTCGAGTCTTGGAGTGCATCGATTTTCGCATGAATTGTTCCCCTACCCTTCGACCGCCTGCAAGGTAGGCACTCAGGATAAACTTCAGTCAAAGGTTGAAGGCAGGGGCCCACTCCTGATCCAATCAACGTCACCTAGAGCATCGAGCCGAATATCTGCATCAACGTCTGCTGAAACAGGTTCAGGGTGACGGAAGTGGCTCATATTTCTGGCAGCCCGCTCTAGCTGCGTTTCTTTGCCCGGGGTCTGGGCTCCTGCCTTCGCAGGAGAACGGAACAGACTGGATCGATTTCAGTGCTAGCGCCCCAGCAAGGGCGCGGGCAGCGTCATCTCGACCCCGGCGGTGCGGGCTACGGCTTCTGCCCAGATCGCGACCTTGTTGATCTCATCGGCGTGCAACGCTTCGCCCGCGCGCCGGTCCGCCTCGCGCTGCCCATGCGTGAATACGGTATCGGTCTTGGCATCGCGGGCGAAGACATCGTCCACGATTGACGTGATCGCTTCATCACCCAGAGTCAGGCCGAACAGCGAGGCGCTCGCGGCCATCGCCTCGGCGGGACGCGCGACCAGTACTTCGCTGTTCAGCGTCCGCACCCGATCGGGCCAGCGTCTCGCCAGATGGGCGAAGAGTTGATGCTGGGCGAGCCAGCCGACTGCCCCGGCCTGCAGGTCGGTGTGAAGCAGATAATCGCGCGGCTCAAACCCGAGATTGACGAGCCCGTCGACCAACTGGCTGGAGAGCAATTCGCGCACCCAAAGCCGACCAAACATCCCCTTGCGCGCTATCGAGGCCAGAAAAACCCGCAGCGGCGCGTAAAGGATCACGCAGCCCGCCTCGGGGCGCATCGTCAGCATCGCTTCGGCGAGACCGTTCAGGATGTTGGACGGCTTGATGATCGTCGCTTCGCCAGGCTCGAACGGGCGCGCCAGAATTTGGAGCGAGGAATCGAGCACCGGGCCGATGCGTTTGGGATCGCCACCGCGCTGGCGCCAGCCGACCATGTCATTGAGGATCTGCGGCTCTTTCAGCGATGATGCGATGCCGGGCAAATCAAACGCGCGAGCGAGCAGGGTCGAACAGCAATAGGCCGAGTGGTAGATGAAATGGACCGGGTTGCGGTTTGCGCCGATCGCCAGCGCGTCGGAGCGCGCAATCGGGCGCATCGTCTGATCCGGTTTCAGATATTCATCGGTGAGGAAAGGCGCGGACTGGCGCAGGGACCGCGACGCGGGGACGAACTGGAATGCGTCATGATCCGCGTCGTAACGATGCGCCAGCCACGCCGGATCGCGCACGGTATCGGACATCAGGTTTGCGGGTGCAGTCATGCCAGATCCATCATTTCGCGCACCTTTTCCAGATGGGTTGCATAGTTTCGCCAGCGTCCCGACGATCGGGAATGAAGCGGCTGCCGCACTTGCCACGAACTCAGGGTTCTTACCGCATCCTGCACGGAATTGCGCTTCAGGCAGGAATCTTCCCAGTCCAGCCCGCAAAACGCGATCAGCGGCCGGATGCTTGCTTCGGGGTTGGCGACCACCCGATCATAATCCAGCTCAAAAATGTCCTCGCCGAACAGCGTCCGCCAATGCGCCATCAGCTTTTGATACTGGATATACCAGTGCGCGATATCGTCCAGGCGATTGCCATAGCTGACACTCTGATCGAAATTTCCGAAATACACCGAAAGAATATTGTCGAGCGGGTTGCGAAAGGTGTGGACAATCTTCGCCGACGGAAAGAGCGTCTTGATCAGGCCGATATGCAGGAAATTGTCAGGCCGTTTGTCAGTAATCATATGATAATCCGGGTGGATGGCGGCCAGTTCCTCCAGATAGGTCGCGCGCAATTCTTCGCGGAAACCCGGCTCGGCTGAAATGAGCGATTGCGGATAGGGTTGCAGTTTTTCGGCGACGAGCGCGGGCAGGAATTCAAACTCCCCACCTGCCGTGACCCGGCTGTGCGATGCGAGGATGCTCTCCGCCAGAGTGGAGCCCGAACGAAACATGCCGCAAATGAAAACCGGTTCGCGCGTTGCCGGTTCGGGATCGTTCGTGGTGGCGACAGGAAATATCCTGATCAGATCGTCAATCAGCCGTTCCTGGGCCTCGGGATCATAGCGAAAAGCGGGCGGCGTTGCCTCCCTCATCGCATCGTTTGCCGCAGCAAGCGCCGCGAAAGCGGCATCATAATCGCCGAGGGCATCGCGTGCGTGGCCCAGCGCGAACCCCAATTCAGCGCGATCATCTGGCGTGGGCGGCCCGGCATCCAGCGCCGCTTGCAGCACCGGAACCGCATCACCAGCCTTGCCCTCAAACACGTCGATCATCGCCAACCGCCCGGCTGCGCGACCATTTTCCGGCTCGATCTCAAGCACGTTTCGGTAGGATGATCTTGCCCGTTGCGATTGGCCCATATCTTCCTGCAGATTGCCCAGATTGAGCAAAGCCGGAACAAAATCGGGGTTCAACCCAAGCGCGGATTGCAGTTCCACCTCTGCCTCGTCCACCCGGTTCAGATGCTCCGATAGGATGACCGCGAGGTTCAGGTGGACCTCTTCTGGTCGTGCGATGTGACATGAGAGCGCCATGCGATAGGCAGTGATTGCGGGTTCAAAATGCCTTCGACATCTGTGAAGATAGGCCAGGTTATACCACGCATCGGGAAGGCCCGGATTGAGCGACAGCAATTGCCGATAGGCCGTGATCGCTTCATCGAGCCGACCGTTCGCCATGAAAGCTTCCGCCGCGCGGGTCAGGCTTTTTTCTTGTTCGGACGATTGCATCACCGCGCATTCTTCGTCGCTGGAATGTTTGGGGTCAACCGTCATTCAAGGCTCTGAAGGGCAGGCGTTGCGGAGTTGCTTGCACGGCCGAAATGAAAATGCGACGGCAATTCAGGGTTGCGAGGAAATGAGTGTGTCGAATCCACAGACGTCGAAGCTTTTGGAAGCCGCCCTGTCGGCGCAGCGGCGCGGCGATGTTGCGGGCGCCGCGCGCGGATTTGAAGCGATACTCGACCGCGAGCCCGGCAATCCCCAGGCCGCCAACGCGCTCGGGATGATTGCGCTGGATAGCGGCGATTTTGCGCTTGGTGAGGCGATGTTCAAGCGCGCGGCAAATGCCGATCCACGCGAACCGGCGCTCTGGATCAACGTGGCAAAGGCGCAGAGATTGCAGGGGGATGATGCAGGCGAACGGGCCAGCCTTGAAGCTGCACTTGCGCTTGATCAACGACATTTCATGGCCCTGCTGCGCAAGGCCGAATTGCACGAAAGGCTGGCCGAACGCGCCGGTGCGGCACAGGCGTGGCAAGGGGTCGTTTTGCTGGCTGCGCAGGCAGGCGAGGTGCCCCCGGGGGTCCGGGAAGCCGTTGCGCATGGCCAGGCCTATCTCGACAGGCACCGCGCCGAACTCTCGTCCGCCCTCGATGTCGGCTTGGAAGGCGCGCGCAATGGTCTTTCAGGATCGGAGCTGCGTCGTTTCGATGCGTGTGTCGACACGATGTTGGGCAAAAGACGGATCTATGCCAACGAGTGCCATGGAGTGCATTTTCCTTTCCTCCCGGCTGACGAGTTTTTTTCCCGCGATTTTTTTCCGTGGATGGCCGAACTTGAATCGAAAACCGATGCGATCCGGGAAGAAGCACGGGCACTCGCAGAGAGCGGGAACGCAGGATTCCGTCCCTATGTTGCCCAGGATTCGGGGACTCCCCGCAACAAATGGACCCCGCTTGACCAATCGCTCGACTGGAGTGCGTTGTTCCTTTGGGAATATGGCGTGCGAAACGAGGACGCCTGTATCCGGTGCCCGGCTACGGTTGCGGCGCTTGAGCGCGTGCCGCAGTCCGACATTCCCGGCCGTGCGCCAACGGCCTTTTTCTCGGTCCTGCGGCCGCGCACCCATATCCCGCCGCACACCGGTGTTACCAATATCCGGACGATCATCCATTTGCCGCTGATCGTGCCCGATGGCTGCCGTTTCCGGGTGGGCGGGGAGACTCGGGTCTGGCATGAGGGGGAGGCGTTCGCCTTTGACGACACGATCGAGCATGAGGCGTGGAACGACAGCGATGAGATGCGTGCCGTACTGATTTTCGATGTGTGGAATCCGTATCTGAGCGAGGCGGAACGGCGGTTGGTGCGGCTGATGTTCGAAACCACCGATGCGACCGGCCTCAACCCCGGACAAGAGGCGGGCGCCGGATTTTAGCGCTTTTGCATCCTGCATTGGGCAGACTAGAGTATCGCCAAACAGAATCGACAGGATAGGAAACGCAATGCTGGGTGGAATGCAGGACTGGTCTTTGCGGGTGACCCACCTGATCGATCATGCGGCGCGCGAATGCGGCACGCGTGAAATCATTACGCGTTGGGCGGACGGCGCGATCGAGCGTAGCAATTGGGCCGGTGTGGCGCATGATGCGCGGCGGCTGGCGCAAGGCTTTGTGGACTTGGGACTCAAGCCGGGGGATCGGGTTGCGACGCTGGCGATGAACCACCACCGGCATCTCGCCTCCTGGTATGGCGCGATCGGATTTGGCGGCGTTATCCACACGATCAACACGCGGCTGTTCGATGAAGACCTGATCTTCATCATGAACCATGCCGAGGATCAGGTGCTCCTCTACGATGCACAGTTCCAGGCGACGGTTGACAGGCTCAAGCCATATCTGACCTCGATCAAGCATTTCATCCTGTTTGACGATGAAGCCGGATACCCCGCCTTTGTTGCCGCCCAGGATGGCAATTATGAATGGCATGCGGGCGATGAACGCGATCCCTGCATGCTCTGCTATACCAGCGGCACCACGGGGCATCCCAAGGGCGTGCTTTACCAGCATCGTTCGACCATGTTGCATGCAATGGCGGAAATTGCGCCGAGCGTGTTTGAGCTTTCTGCAACGTCAGTGCTGTTGCCGATTGTCCCAATGTTTCATGCGGCAAGCTGGGGCCTGCCCTTTGCGGGCGCGGCTGCGGGCGTGAAATTCGTTTTCAGCGTGACCAATGAGGCGCCCATATTGCATGCGCTGATGATCGAGGAAGGCGTGACCCATTCGGCCGGTGTGCCCACAGTCTGGCTCGCCATGTTCCAGCATCTCGATGCGAGCGGCGCCGGGCTTGGCAAGTTGAAGCTTGTCACGATCGGCGGCTCGGCCGCTCCGCGCGCGATGATCGAGCGGTTGATGGGGATGGGGGTTCGCGTCTCGCACGCCTGGGGGATGACCGAGACCTCACCCATTGGGACAATGGGCGCGCCGACGTCCAACTGGGACGATCTTTCGTTCGAGGGCCGTGTCGATGTGGTGTGCAAGCAGGGCCGGGTGCCGTTTGGCGTCGAACTGCGTGTCGTGGATGAGGATGGCAAGGTCGCGCCGCGCGACGGGCAGACCTCGGGGCGGCTCCAGATCCGCGGGCCCTGGGTCATCAAGCGCTATTTCAAGGCCGAAGCCGACGCGACCGAAGACGGCCAATGGTTCGATACCGGAGATGTTTCGGTGCTTCATCCTGACGGCACGATGCAGATCACCGATCGCGCAAAGGATGTCATCAAATCGGGTGGCGAATGGATCAGTTCGGTTGAGCTTGAGAATATTGCGGTCGGCTGCCCCGGTGTGGCGGAAGCCGGAGCGATTGGCATTGCGCACCCCAAATGGGACGAACGCCCGGTTCTGATCGTCGTGCGCAAGCCCGGCGCGGAGATCGGCGAGGCCGATGTGAAGTCCTATCTCAAGGACAGGATCGCCAAATGGTGGATGCCCGATGCAGTCCTTTTTGTCGATGAACTGCCCCACACCGGCACCGGCAAGATCCAGAAGGCAGTGCTCAGGGCGCAGTTCAAGGATTTCAAGCTGGAGGCCTGACATGAGTGAAGACCGTTTCGTCGATCCGTCGCGCGAGAATTTCGACGCGTTCAAGGCGCTCCCGCGCGACACGGTGATCCACATGCTCAACCTGCTGCGCTTTCGTGACAGGGCTGAATATCCAGCGGATCACGCCAATGCGGGCAAGGGGTTGAGCGGGCGCGAGGCCTATGCCGAATATGGGCGGACGAGTGGCGCGGTGTTCGCGCGCGTGGGCGGTTCGGTCGTGTGGCGCGGCAAGATGGAAGTGATGGTCATCGGCCCGATGGACAAGCAATGGGATCTGGCTTTCATTGCGCGCTATCCCGATGCTGGCGCGTTCATGGAAATGGTCACCGATCCGGACTACAAGGTCGCGGTGATCAACCGGCAGGCGGCAGTGCTGACCAGCCGCCTTATCCGGTTTGCGCCGGAGGAAGGCGATGCGGGGAGTTTCGGTTGATCAGAACAGCCGCATCTGCGCGCCTTCGGGAGGGCGGAACTGGCTGTCGTCCAGTATGATCCGCACCTGATTGAGACCGAGCCGCTTGCAGGCAATCCGGAAGCGCGTGCGGATCATCTCCGCCCACGGGCCTGATCCCCGCATGCGGCCGAAGAAATCCGGATCATTGTCACGCCCCTGACGGATCGACTGGATCAATGACATCACCTTGCCCGCGCGGTCGGGATAGTGCGTATCCAGCCAGTCGCGGAACAGCGGCGCAACTTCATGGGGAAGGCGAACGGGGATGAAGCTTGCGGTTTGTGCCCCGGCCTCAGCGCCGCGCGACAGGATCGCTTCGATTTCATGATCGGTGATGCCCGGGATGATCGGCGCGACATTGATGTGCGTCGGGATGCCGGCATCGACAAGCGCGCGGATCGCCGCCAGCCGCTTTTCAGGGCGGGGCGCGCGGGGCTCTAGCGTGCGGTGAGTCTTGGGATCGAGCGAGGTCACCGATAGCGCCACCGCTACCAGTCCCTTGGCGGCCATCGGAGCGAGGATGTCGATATCCCGAACGACCCGGTCCGACTTGGTGGTGATTGTGAGCGCATGACCGGTTTCCGCGAGGATTTCGAGGATCTGTCGCGTGATCCGCCACTGGCTTTCGATTGGCTGATAGGGGTCGGTATTGGTGCCAAGCGCGATCGTCGTTGCGCGATAGCCCTTTTTCCCCAGTTCGGCCCGTAACAACGCAGCGGCATCGGGCTTTGCAAATAATCTGGTTTCGAAATCGAGCCCCGGCGACAGATCGTGGAAAGCGTGCGTTGGCCGCGCATAACAATAGACGCAGCCATGTTCGCAGCC
>JANLQV010000339.1:0-5332 GCA_031368025.1 Sphingomonadales bacterium
TGCTCCTCGCGGGTGATCTGGTCGCAATAAGGGATATTCGCCGAAACGAAGGCGCGCATCTTTTCTGCAAAACCGGCGTCGTTGATCCTGATCATGATCTCGCCATTGATATAGAGGCTGCGCATGTCGAAATTGGCCGAGCCGATATAAACCGCGTCATCCGCGACAATCAGTTTCATGTGCAGCATCTGGGGTAGATACTCGTAAATCTCGATCCGGTTGCGCAGCAGCCGTCGATAGCAATGGCGCGCGGCCGCAACGGTGGTGGTATTGTCGGACCGCGCGGCAGTGATCAACCGCACTTCACCGCCCCGCTGCTCGACGCGTGCCAAGCGGCGCAGCATACCCCAATTGGGTGAGAAATAGGCCTGGATCATGTCGATCCGCTTCGCTTTGGCAATATCCTCCCGGATGGCGCGCGTGAGCGGACTGATCGTGCGGAACGGGCCATTGAACAGCCAGCGGAGTGTGCCCGACTTGTCACTTCGGCGCGACAGGAGGTGGATCAGGCCCCGCAATCTGGGCCGTGGCGAAACCATCCAGCGCTTCAGCCCGTCGAAATAACGCGTAAGCCGGGCAACAGCAGGGCCTTCAACTCGCAGGAATAGATCGTGCCAGCTTCCGCCATCTGGATCGTCAGTGAAATAGTGTTCAACGACGTTGCTGCCGCCCACGATCGCGATTTTTTCATCCGCGATCACAATCTTCTGGTGATTGCGCAGCAGATAACGCCGCCCCCAGCGCGGATGGAAGCGCGCGAACTCCGCTCCGGCATCGATCAATGGCTGGTACACTTCATCGGGACGCTCGGCGCAGCCGAACCCATCCACCAGCAGCCAAACCGTAACCCCGCGCTCGCGCGCAGCAATCAGAGCATCGCGCACGCGAATCGCGATCTCGTCATCGGCAAAAATGTAAAAGAACAGGCGCAGCGAAGAGTGTGCACCTTCGATCAGCGCGATCAGCAGCGCGAGCCGGTCAGCGCCCGATACCGCCAGTTTGAACGTGTGACCGTCAACCTCAGTTTCGATCGGATCGAAATACGGAATCTGCGCCATTGCCCTCCCTTGCCCCGAGCGGCGGGCCACTGGCAAGCTGCGTGCGGCTTATTCTTTGACTTTCCAGCGCTCGCTGATTAGGGAAGCCGCTGATTCCATACATCCAGATCGAGAAGGTGGCTGCCCCATGGCACGCGTGACTGTTGAAGATTGCGTTGACAAGGTTTCGAACCGGTTTGACCTTGTCCTGTTCGCCGCGCAGCGTGCGCGCCAGATTTCGGGTGGTGCTGAACTGACCATCGATCGTGACCGGGACAAAAATCCGGTTGTCGCCCTGCGCGAGATCGCGGAAGAAACTGTTGTTCCAGAAGAGCTTCAGGATGCAATCGTCACGAACTTGCAGCGCGTCCGGCTTGACGATGATGATGTCATTGATGAGATGGGATCGCTCAGCCAGTCCGCTGAAGCTCTGCGACTGACCGCCGCTGCGCCGCCGCGCAACCAGAATCTGGGCGGCGATTCAGACGCTTAAAGCCTAGGCAACCGCGCGCAAGCGCGACGCGCCAAGATCCTTGATATCCTGGACATGCATCCAGCGCAGGTCGTGTGGGCCGAGTTCGCGCCCGTCATGGGCGTGAATGGCAACCTTACCAATCGGCTGGCTATCGCGTTCATCGACAAGCACCGGGTCTGAAACGCATCCGGTTTCCCAGCGTTCGCCCCATTGGCGAAGCGCAATCATAGCCGGCAGCAATTCAGCCCCCTTGTCGGTGAGCCGATATTCGATCTTGCGACGGTCATCGGGCAAGGGCGTGCGTGCGAGGATGCCGTTCTGAACAAGCCGCCCAAGCCGATTCGCGAGGATGTTGCGCGCGATGCCGAGCGTCGATTGAAATTCTTCAAAATGATGCAAGCCGTTGAAAGCGCCGCGCAGAATCAGGAATGACCAGCGTTCGCCCATTGCTTCAAGCGCGGCGGGAAGCCCGCATTGCGCCAGTTCGGCAAGGTTTTCCTTCAGATGTCCCATCTCACTCTCCAGCCAGGCAACCCAGTCTTTGATCGCAACCTAACGCAAAAACCGGACGAAACCAACTCTATCAAAAAAAATATAAGTTTTTAGTTGCAACTCGCAACTTAGTTTATTAGGTAGTGATTCGCAACTGATTAGAAAGGACCTTCCCCATGAACCGTATTCTTGCATTCACCGTCGCAGTTGGCACCTCGGCTCTCCTCTTCCTCGCAACAACTTCGCCTGCTTTCGCGCAGGGCGGCATCGGCTATCATGTGGTTCCCGCTGTGGCGCCTGCTTCAGCGGAAGCATGGGTTGCCAGCGACGTCATCTGGAAGCGTTCGGGCGAAGGCTATGTCGCTCCCCAGGCAAACAGCCGTCCCGCCATCGTCTGCGCGCAGGCGGCCAAGAAGCTTGGCAAGGTCGTGAGCTTCACTGCCCAAGGCCAGGCCTTTGACGAAGCGGCGCTCGCCAAATGCAACGAAAAGGCCAAATAGGCTTTTTCCTCAATACCCTCCCGACTGAAGCCCTTCCTCTCCATCCCCCCGGAGGAAGGGCCTTTTTTTGTTCAGTGTCAAAGTCCTGCGTATGCGACACGCGCGCTTGCCGTGGGCCCGCCGCTCCGGCAAGGGTGGGCCATCAAACCGGACACGCACATTTATGACCCTTTACGGCCCGACGTCAAACAGCTTCATTTCACAAAGGCTTCGCCTTCACTATGTGGATTGGGGCAATCCGGAAGCGCCGCCGCTCGTGCTGATCCACGGCGGGCGCGATCATTGTCGCAGTTGGGACTGGGCAGCAGAAGAATTGCGCAAGGACTGGCACGTTATTGCGCCCGACCTGCGCGGACATGGCGACAGCCAATGGTCTCCCGACGGAAACTATGAAATGTCGTCGTTCGTTTATGATCTTGCGCAACTGGTTCACCAGTTGGACCTCGCGCCGGTAACGATTGTTTCACATTCGATGGGCGGAAATATCTCCATCCGCTATACCGGGCTCTATCCTGAAAACGTCCGCAAGCTGGTCGCGATCGAAGGTCTGGGCCCCTCTCCTGCCGTTCAGGCCAAGCGCGATGAGATCGGCATCCGCCAGCGGTTTCGCCAATGGATAGAAGACAAGCGCAACGCCGCCGGTCGGCTCCCCCGCCGCTACCCCACTCTTGAAGCGGCGCTTGAACGGATGAAGGCAGAAAATACCTATCTCACCGATGAGCAGGCACGCCATCTGACGATTCATGGCGCAAGCCGCAATGAAGACGGAACATGGAGCTGGAAATTCGATAATTACCTGAACATCTGGGCGGCATTCGATATGCCGCGAGACGATATGCTCGCGATCTGGTCCGCGATCACATGCCCGGTCCTGATGATGTATGGTGCCAATAGCTGGGCTTCAAATCCTGAAAAAGATGGCCGGATCGAACATTTCAGCACGGCCCGCGTCGTCGAGTTCGAAAACGCAGGTCACTGGTTGCATCACGATCAGTTCGACCGGTTCATGGCAGAGTTGGGCACCTTCCTCTAAACAAGCAAACGGGCCTCGATTTGCGCCAATCGTCCGTCCGAGACGTCGAGAACGTCGCGCGCATACGCTTTCACGCTGCCGTGAACGCGCTCAATCTCCGAAAAGGCCGTTTCCAGAAATTCGGGATGAACGGACATCAATGTGCGCACCGCAGCATCATCCATCGTCTGCCCGAAACTGGCGCGCACGGTGGCGGCTCCCGCGGCAATCCTGCGCTCGATATTGCCAGCCACATTGGTCAACAGGTAATCCGCCATGACGTCATCGGGATGCACGCCCATAAGCCGGTGCAACAGGCCTGCGGCCAAACCGGTGCGATCCTTGCCCGCAAGGCAATGCAGCAGGGTCGGCCCTTCGCCTTGGCCCAATGCCTCGAAATAAAGCCGGAAAACCTCAATCAGTTTTGGCCGGAACGGCATCGACTGATAAAGCAACACCATCGCCGCATGGGCTTGCGCTGCGGTTGAGACTTCGTGTGCCGCTTCGATATGCGGCGCATGGCCCGCGCCCGCAGTCTCGCCGGCAGCGAAAAGCACCTCCGCCGCAAACCCGAGGGGGCGTGCACACGGAAACTGGGCACGTTCGCTGTCCCCCCGCAAATCAATCACTGTCGCCAGGTTCAATGCCATCACAGCGTTCAAATCTTCCTGTGTCGCATCGACATGCTGGCCGGAGCGAAACAGACGGCCCGTTTTCAACCGTGCGCCGTTGCGGCCTGGATACCCGCCATAGTCCCTGAAATTGTGAATACCCTGAAACGGCAATACTCGATCCTGCACTTGCCTTTTGCCTCCACTTGCTGTTCGCATTTATGCCTGATGCGCCGGACGCCACGCCGTCAAGGGGTTTGAAGCCGGGGAGGTTCGTTGAACCATGTATGCACTGCTGTCTGGCCTTCGCGTTATTGAAGCGTCGTCGTTCGTTGCGTCGCCGACGGCCGGGCTTTATCTGGCGCAAATGGGCGCGGACGTCATTCGCGTCGACCAGATTGGCGGCGGGCCCGATTTCCACCGCTGGCCCAAGGCCGCGAATGGTGCGAGCCTTTACTGGGAAAATCTAAACCGGGCCAAGAAATCGGTCGCACTTGATCTGGGTCAACCCGAAGGGCGCGAATTGCTTCAGGCACTCATCGCCGCAACCGGTCAGTTTGTGACCAATTTTCCGGTTGATGGCTTCCTGTCACACCAGACACTTGCCGCCAAACGGCCGGACCTTATCACCGTGCGCGTGATGGGCATGGCCGACGGCGGGCCCGCGCTGGATTATACCGTCAATTCGGCAGTCGGTTTTCCGGATCTTACGGGCGAGGGCCCTGCCCCCGTCAATCACGTCCTGCCCGCATGGGATTTGCTGACGGGCGCTTATGCTGCGTTCGCGATGCTTGCCGCGCTGCGCCACCGTGATGCAACCGGCCTTGGTCAAGAGGTGCGCATACCGCTGTCGGATGTCGCGATCGGGACGGTCGCCAATCTTGGGATGCTGGCCGAAATATTCAACTCCGGCGCCAATCGCCAACGGCTGGGCAACACGGTTTACGGCGCATTCGGCCGTGATTTCGTGACTGCGGACAATATCCGACTGATGGTGATGGCGATTACGCCGCGGCAATGGACTGGTCTGGTCAAAGTGCTTGGGATATCGGCAGAAATTGAGGCGATCGAAGCGGCGCACGGCCTATCCTTTGCAAAGGATGAGGGCGTGCGCTTTCAGCATCGGGCGGCGCTGTTCTCATTGGTCGAATCCCGAATTTCTGTTCGGACGCATGATGACCTCAAGGCCGCGTTCGATGCCAATG
>JANLQV010000429.1:0-1505 GCA_031368025.1 Sphingomonadales bacterium
TCGGCCAGCCACTTGGCCGCTTCCAGGTAATCCAGCACAATATGGTGGGCGGATATGAGAAGGTCGAACTGATGCAATCGGCATTGTACCGGGCCTTGCTGGCCGAACCGGCGAACTGGGCACATGAGATGCGCGGGCTAAAGGCATTTGTGGGGGAAGCGGCGATCGCGGTCGCCCATTTGGCGGTGCAGATGCACGGCGGGATGGGAACGACCGACGAATTGGGTATCGGACATGGGTTGAAGCGGATCATGTTGTTGTCAAAGCTTTTCGGCGACCCGGCGTCCGATCTGGCCACATACGCTCGGGCTGCGTGAGGGGGAGTTTCGGGCATGGACATGAACTTCAACACTGAAGATCTCGCGTTTCGGGACACGGTTCGTGACTTTCTGGCGGAAAAGCTGAACGCGCGACTGCGTGAAGGGGCTGCGAATACACCGAGTGTATTCACCGAGCCGGATATCACGCGTGAATGGCAGTCAATCCTGTATGAAAAGGGCTGGCTTGCATCCTCCTGGCCTGTCGAAGACGGCGGCCCTGGCTGGACGCCCATGCAGAAATATTTGTTCGAGAAAGAGTGTGCGATCGCGGGGACTCCGGCTTTGCCCATACTTGGTTTGAGGCTTGTCGGCCCGGTGATCTGCAAGTTTGGGACACCTGCGCAAAAGGCACATTTTCTGCCACGCATATTGTCTGGTGAGGATTATTGGTGCCAAGGATACTCTGAACCCGGATCAGGCTCCGATCTGGCATCGCTCAAGACCCGGGCAGTCAGGCAGGGTGACAAATACGTCGTCAATGGATCGAAGATCTGGACGACGCATGCGCATCATGCGAACTGGATTTTCGCACTTGTTCGAACCAACGCCGATGCCAAAAAGCAGGAGGGGATCAGCTTCCTGCTTATTCCAATGGATCAGCCAGGGATCAGCGTGACGCCCATCATCACGATGGCAAACGAACATGAGGTCAATGCGACATTCTTCGACAATGCGGAAACCGGTGTCGAGAACCTGATCGGTGCTGAAGGGCAGGGCTGGACGATCGCCAAGTACCTGCTCGAAAATGAACGCGGTGGTTCGTGTGCGGCGCCGTCGTTGCTTGTCGCATTGGACAGGCTCGAATTGCTGGCAAAGGGTCTGCCATCAGGCATCAATGGCGCGTTGATCCACGATCCCGTGATTGCGCAACGTATCGCAAAGCTGCGGCTTGAGGCGCAGGCGTTTGAAATGACGGAACTGCGAATCCTGGCCGAATTGGTAAAGGGCCGTCCGGCTGGCCCGCAGACCTCGCTGATCAAGCTCATCAGTTCTAACCTTCGCCAAAGCATTCAGCAGCTTGAGGTGGATCTGTTTGGCTATGACGGATTGCAACTGCCCGTCACCCGGCCGCTTTATGGCAACGAGGCTCCAGAGCCAATTGGCAGCCGCGAAGCACAACTGGCAATGCCAACCTACCTCAATGGCCGGGCTTGGACAATTTTTGGCGGCTCGAACGAAGTGCAG
>JANLQV010000431.1:0-4706 GCA_031368025.1 Sphingomonadales bacterium
CAAACAAAGACACGAAGACACAAAGTAAGGTGAAACCGGCGATCTCACGAGGGATTGCCTAATTCAGCATCATCAATTCTCTGGGCCAAAGCCCTCAGTTTCGGCTATGCCATCGCAGATGCGCAAACCAACCAGCGTCGATGCCCTCACCACTCTCGGTCGCGTCCGTCTGTCCAAATCTTTCTTCATGCGCGATTTCCTTCATTCGGAGATTGCGCAGATCCACGGCCTGGCCAATATCCCCGACGATCCCGATCTGGCCATCGCGGCGGGGACGCGATTGTGTGCGGAGTTGCTTGAGCCGTTGCAGGACGCCTTTGGCCGGATCGCGATCCGGGGGGCGTATCGCAACCCGGTGGTGAACGGCCTTGGTAACCGGCTGATGCGAAAGGGGCAAAAGGGGTATAATTGCGCGATGAATGAAAGCAGCGCAGCCGAACATATTTGGGACCGGCGCGACGCGCGCGAGTTTATGGGCGCGACTGCGTGCATCACCGTCCCCGGCTTTATCGAACGCTTCAACCAGCCCGGCGACTGGACGAAACTCGCCTGGTGGATTCATGATCACCTCAATTATTCGAGCCTGTGTTTTTTTCCGATCAACTGGGCGTTCAACATCGGCTGGCACGAAATGCCGGTGCGGCGGATCAACAGCTTTGTCCGCCCTCGCGGCCTGCTGACCAAGCCCGGCATGGCCAATCACCAAGGCAGCCACGAGGCCGAATGGGCGGAAATCATCCCATGATCCTGATCGAAATCGCGGGTTGGGCCGGGGCCATCCTGATCCTGCTGGCCTATGTGCTTCTGACGCTCGGCCGCATCCAGGCGCAATCGGTGGCCTATCAGGCGATGAACGTTTTCGGGGCTGCTGGCTTCATCGTCAACGGCTTGGCCAACCACGCCTTGCCTTCCGCGACGCTCAACGTCATCTGGCTGGGTATAGGAGTTTATGCACTATGGCGCATCCGCACGAGAAGCTGATCGATCTGAGCCACGTGATCGAGCACGGTATGGTCACCTACAAGGGCCTGCCCGCCCCCGTTATCTGCGATTATTGGGAGCGGGAGGCATCGCGTGCGCATTATGACGATGGCTCCAGCTTCCAGATCGGGCGGATCGACATGGTCGCCAATACCGGCACCTATCTCGACAGTCCGTTCCACCGCTATGCCGATGGAAAGGACCTGGCCGGGCTCGATCTTGGCCAACTCGCGGACCTTGCGGGCGTTGTCGTGCATCAGCCCTTCGCGGACGGCCTTGCTGTTGATGCGCAGGCTTTTGACGGGCTGGACGTCACTGGCAAGGCGGTGCTGGTCCATACCGGTTGGGACCGGCTCTGGAGGACCGAACCCTATTTTGAAAACCATCCCTTTCTAACCGAAGCAGCGGCGCGCCTGCTTGTTGCGGGCGGGGCTGCGCTCGTCGGGATTGATAGTTACAATATTGATGATACGCGCACCCGCTCCCGACCGATCCACACCATTTTGCTCGGCGCGGATATCCCGATCGTTGAGCACATGACGAACCTTGCCGCTTTGCCGGAAGGCCCCTTCCGCTTTTGCGCAGTGCCGCCGAAAATCAGAGGGTTCGGCACGTTTCCCGTACGCGCGTTCGCGGTGATCTGATCCGGCCCTGACCTAAGTCAGGGCCGGGCGCGACCCGATCGGGCTCAGAACTTGTAACCAACCTCGACACCCGCCAAGCGGCGTGCCCCGGGTGAAATGAACGATCCGCCAAATTCGATCGCGGGGATCGCTTCGTTGATATATTTTTTGTCGAACAGATTGTTGGCGAAGGCCGTGATGTGCCAATTATTCCCTTCGATCCCGGCCCGCAGGTTGACCACGCCGAACGCATTGCGCTTGGCGACGCTGTAATTGGCATCCCCTACAAATGCCGGCAGGGCGAGTGCCGAGATCGGGAGGAGCTGGCTGAAAATGGTCGGCCGAGTCTGGTTCTGAACCGTGTGGAACCAGGTTGGCCCGGTAATCCGGTAATCTCCGCGCACCTTGAACTTCATGCTGTCGGTGACTGGCACATCGAACTGCCCGCCCAGATTGATCGTATAGTCGGCCGTATAGGGAGACTTGTTACCGACGGTATAGGGTCGCGAGGCGTTCTTCTTGATTTCGCTATCGGTGTAGTTGAACGAACCGAAGACAGAAAAGCCCTTCACGATCTTTGCGGTTGTATTAAGCTCGACGCCCTTCACATCGACACGATCGATGTTGGAAACGACGCGAAGCAGGCCAAAGCCGCCAACGAAGAATTCGAAGAACTGCATGTCGGTGACGCGGGTGTAATAGCCCGCAAGGTCGAAGGTCAGGTGGTTGTCGAACAACGATCCCTTGATGCCCGCTTCGAACGCGCTTGAACGTTCCTTGCGGAACTGATCGTTGATGACCACGCCTGCCCCAATTGATGGCACGTTGAAATTATTGTTGACCGTCGCCGACGATCCCGAATTGTTGAAGCCACCCGCTTTGAAGCCGACACCCCAATTGGCATAAAGATTGGTGTGTTCGTCGGGCCGGAAGCTCAGTGTGAGCTTGGGTTCGAGCTGTTTGAAGGCTTTCGACTTGTCCGGTATTGCGCCGGTAACCGGCAGGCCGGGATTGATCGGCGCTCCAGTGATCGGATCGGCGACATTGGGGACGCGATTGGAAACGGACCGGTCTTCAATGTCGTAACGCAGCGCAAGCCCCGCCTTGAACTTGGGCGAGGGGGCATAATCGATCGAGCCGAACCCGGCATAAACGTTGGTCGTGAACCGGTCGGCGTAAAGCTGCGAGGTCGGGTTGTTCGAGCCTGGAGCGTTATAGAGTTGCTTGATCAGGCCGAGGCCCAGATCGCCCCCCAGGCTGACCCCGACAAAGCGGTTGATGTGGAGATAATAGGCGCCGAATTGCCACGATAGCGGGCCATTTCCAGTAGACGCCAGACGAACTTCGCCGCTGAAATCCTTCTGGTTGCGAACCTGGTATTGGGTGCCATCGCACGTCGTCGGGCTGTAGGGGCCAAAGGTCGAGCCATTGGCCGGAGCGAAAATGAAGGGCACCGGAATGGCGCCAATTGCTCCGGGCTGGTTGACCGGAAAACCTGTCCGTGCGGCGGTCGAGGCGAAGCAGGCCGCCTGCACCGCCAGGTTCGTCGGATTGGCCGGAGCGCCAAGGGCGGGAGAGATGTATCGGGCAAAGTCGGCCGATGTGCCATCCGCAGTGAGGCTCTGCTTGACGTCCGAATAGAGCGCCCATGTGGTCAGCTTTGCCGATCCGAAATCATGTTCGAGTTTGATCGAGGCGTCGAAGCTCTTCTGGTCGTTCGTCGGCCGGATGTTGCCATAATAGCGGAAGGCGTGATCATCCACATCCTCATTGAATGCTGGATTTGCCGCCGCGAAATTGGGCAGATGGAATGCGGCATTGAAGTTGATCGACGCGCCCGAAAGCTTCGCATAGCGAGCCTTCACATCGATCTGAGTTGCCTCGCCAAGGCTGGCGACGAACCGTCCGTCAATGCTTCCAACCTCCTGGTCATCGACCACTTTCTTGTTGAGCAGGATGTTGCGATAAAAGCCGTCGGTCGTGCGGTAATAGCCCGACAGGACAATGCCGGCCCCTTCGCCAATGGGCGCCGCAATATAGGCGCTCGTCTCGATTGTCTTTTCATTGGCATAGCTGGCCGTGATGCCACCTTCGAGATGGTCGCCCGGCTTGAGCGTCGAGATCACGATTGCACCAGCCGCCGCATTGCGACCGTAAATGGCGCCCTGTGGCCCTTTGAGGATTTCGACCTGGCGAAGCGTTCCCTGGTTCTGGTTGAGTTGGGCGGTGTTGGTTTTGAGAATGCCGTCCACCACCAGCGCGACCGAGCTTTCGGCATCGCGCGCACCGTTGATGCCGCGGATGTTGATTTGCGTATCTCCGGCTTCGGCCGTTCCGGTTACGATCGTGACACCAGGCGTGAGTTCGGTGAAGGCCTGGGCATTTTTCGCACCCGTGTCGGCCAGGGCTTCGGCGGTAAGAACCGAGATCGATGCGGGAACGTCAATCAGTCGTTCGCTCTGGCGGCGCGCTGTTACGATAATATCATCGCTGCTCTCGTTTTCGGCCGGGGCCGTTTGCGACAGCGCCGGAGTGGCTGTCAGTGTGATGGCCGAAATGGAGCTCATCAGAATCATTTTGGTGATGCGCATTTTTAGTCTCCCTGACATTATTATGTTAAATAAGCACGTTTTCACCGCTGAAATAGACGTAGACTTCCTGAAATTTTCCATCGCGAATGCGCCAGAAATTAGTGTTGAACAGCTGGGTGATCTTGCCATCATGGCCCGTCAGCACAGCTTCGAAGCTCGCGGTGATGCGCCCGTTCAGTTCATCAACGGTGCAGATGAAATTCTTGTGCACGATGCAGGCATAGGCGCCGAAGAAATCCTCAAACATCCGTTTGATTGCGGTCTTGCCTGCGTGGCGGGTAAACGCGGTCTGCACGCAGAAAAGCGCTTCGTCGTTGAAGCAGGCCATTGCTCCGTCCATGTTTTTTGCGTCGACACTGCCGAAATAGGAGCGGGTTGCGAGCTCGATCAACTGGGCGCGATTGAGAGTTGGTTGATACTGCATCAGGCGGCCCCTTCCTTCAGCAGATTGTCGCCGCTCATATAGACATAGACCCGATGGAGTTTATCGCCCTTGAGGTAGAAGCGGTTG
>JANLQV010000447.1:0-1537 GCA_031368025.1 Sphingomonadales bacterium
CTGCCAAAGCGGATCAGGCCGATCCGCTGGCCTGCGGCGACAATATCGCCCGGCTTCACAAATGGCACAATCCGCCGCGCAACCAGCCCGGCGATCTGGGTAAATCCGATCCGCACGCCATCGCTGCGTTCAACCAGCAAATGCTGGCGCTCGTTATCTTCGCTGGCCTTGTCGAGATCGGCATTGAGGAACTTGCCCGCAATATAGACCACCTGTTTGATCGTGCCCGAAATCGGCGAGCGATTGATATGAACGTCAAAGACACTCATGAAAATCGAGACGCGCACCATGAGTTCGTCCCCAAGCCCGGCCGCGCCTGCCAGTTCGGTTGGCGGGGGCACGTTCTGGATCAGCGTCACCATGCCATCGGCAGGTGCCACAATATAGCGATCATCGCGGGGAATCGTGCGGATCGGATCCCTGAAAAAAGCAAGAACCCACAGCGTCACGCCAAACATGGGCCAAGCTAGTATGTTCCAACCCAAAACGGCGATGACACCCGTGATGCCAGCGGCAATCAGTGCAAATTTGCGCCCCTCAGGATGGACGGAGGGGAAACGCCATTTGACGCCCCCATTGGGAGGGTCGTTTTTTTCTAGTGCGGCCATAGGCTTGCTTTCTAGGGAAGCGGCGCTGCGCTTGCAAGCAGAAGCGGTTGATTGCGCGGACGCACCGTCTTAGAGCGCTTGTCGACAGAACCGCGGAGAAAGCGAAAACAGATGGCCAAGATCAAGGTAAAAACCCCGGTAGTCGAGATAGACGGCGACGAAATGACCCGGATCATCTGGCAATGGATTCGCGAACAGCTCATCCTCCCCTTTCTCGATATCGACCTGAAATATTATGATCTTGCCGTCGAAGTCCGCGACGAAACCAACGACCAGATCACCGTCGATTGCGCCAAGGCGATCCAGCAATATGGCGTCGGGGTCAAATGCGCGACGATCACGCCTGACGAAGACCGGGTTGTGGAATTCAAACTCAAAAAGATGTGGAAATCGCCGAACGGCACGATCCGCAACATTCTGGGCGGCGTCGTTTTCCGCGAACCGATTGTGATCAAGAATGTCCCCCGGCTGATCCCGGGTTGGACCGATCCCATCGTCGTTGGCCGCCACGCGTTCGGCGACCAGTATCGCGCGACTGATTTTCTCGTCCCCGGCCCGGGCAAGCTCAAGATGATCTGGGAAGGCGAAGACGGCCAGCGGATCGAAGAGGAAGTGTTCGATTATCCGGCCGCCGGCGTCGCGATGGGCATGTACAATCTCGACGAATCGATTCGCGACTTTGCCCGCGCCTCGATGAACTACGCGCTTAACCGGGGTTGGCCGCTTTACCTATCGACCAAGAACACGATTCTCAAGGCCTATGACGGTCGCTTCAAGGATCTGTTCGCCGAAATCTTCGACGCTGAATTCAAGGACAAGTTTGCCGCAGCAGGGGTCACCTACGAACATCGCCTGATCGACGATATGGTCGCCTCTGCGCTCAAATGGTCGGGCAAGTTCGTCTGGGCCTGCAAGAATTACGATGGCGA
>JANLQV010000001.1:0-5167 GCA_031368025.1 Sphingomonadales bacterium
CCCGCACCGGGGCAGACCCGCGGGCCCGCCGAAAAGGCAAGGTGTCTGGTGACAGCCCTGCGATCCAGCTTCAGTTCGCGAGGGTCCTCGAATTCGTCGGGGTCGATATTGGCGGCACCCCAACGCAAGTGCAGCGTTGAGCCCGCGGGAACATCCACCCCCTGAAACACCTCATCGCGGGTGGTGACGCGGGTCGACAGGCCCTGAGTCGGTGATCGCAGCCGCATCGCCTCCTCGATGAACGGTCGAATGAGGTCGCGATCCTGTTTGAGCCGCCCGAACAGGCCCGGAGTTTCGCACACCAGTTGGGCCTGTTCGGCGAGCGCGTATTGCGTAGTTTCAAGCCCGCCGATCACCATGGCATAGACAATGCCGTTGATTTCGTCGTCGCTCAGCTTGCGGTCCAGCGCTTGGTAATGAATTTGGGTCAGGAAGCTGATCATGTCGTCACGCGGCCGGGCCCGCCTGTCGCGGACGTGATCCCGAACATATTCGGAAAAACCGGCGAGCAGGCGGAACTTTTCACTGGCTTGCTCGGGCGTCAGGATGTTGTTGTGCCCGCATCCATGAACATAGGACATCACCTGCGCATTTCCCCAGATTTCCAAATGCGGAATGTCCTCAAGCGGGAATCCGAGAATGGCCGCCATCGTCCGCTGCGGCAGCGGGCGGGCGAACGCAGCGACGAAATTGGCCTCGCTCTCGCAAAGCATCGAGTCGAGCAGGTTATCGACATGTCCTGCGATCATCGCTTCGTGCCGCTTTGCACCCGAACCAACCCAAGGATCGGTCAACTCCTGGCGATGCGCGCGCCACAAATCCGGGGTAGGACGCAGCGCGACGATCGATTGGACCATCGCGTCGATATCTGGCATGTTACGCGCCAGCTTCCCCGATTGCTGGATTTGCGCCACCAGCAGTGACAATGTCGGTATGAACCGATCCCAATCGCGCACGACACAGGCTACGTCTTCGTATTTAGTGAGGATGAAGGCGTCCCGCTCCGGCGTCAGGCCCTGCCCTGCCAGGCGCACCACGGGAGCTTCTTCGTGGAGGATCGTATAGGCTTCGTACCAATGCTCAGCCGCGCCAGGACTGAACAGATCGACATCGGCAAGCGCATGGGGGCAGCGCATCGGGCTCAGCTCATGGTTGGTGTGGCGTTGCATCGGATGAGACCGTCTATTGAATCTGCCAGTTGTCCTGAACTCAAGGTTGCCCGATCATCATTCACAGAGCCATAAGCTTTTTTGGGAGGATCGCATGAGCCGCATCGCCAAGCTCGCACCGGAAGAATGGGATCCGCGGCTGCGCGAGGCTGTGCAACCCGATCAGCTGAGCGCGCTTGAGCAGGGGCTGACGCGGTTCTTGGCACACTGCCCGGACCAAGCCCTTGGCCTGATGCAGTTTGGCCGTGCCCTGAAGCTTAGCCGAAGCTTGCCTGAGCGGCTGGTTGAACTGGTGCGGCTGCGCATCGCCTTTTTCAATCAGTGCCGCAGTTGCATGGCGATTCGCTATTCAGATGCGGTGGCGGACGGATTGACGGAGGACCTGGTCTGCTCGCTCGAACGCCCGCAAGAGGCAAGCGACCTGACGCCGGCCGAGAAGTCGGCAATCCGCTTCGGCGAACTCATGGCGACCGATCATCTTTCCATCAATGACGCGACCTTTGCCGACCTGCGGGAGCATTTCAGCGAGGCCGAGATTGTCGAACTGGGGATGACTTGCGCGTTCTTCGTTGGTTTTGGACGACTTGCGGCGACCTGGCACATGGTCGAAGAGCTTCCCGAAGCATTCCGTAACGACGAAGCGATTGCGCCTTGGGGTCAGGAAAAGGTTCAGGTGCGGTGATGGCGACCGAGGCGATTGTTCAACCGGACCTGGGTATCAACCTGTTCGATCCCGAGATCCAGCAATGCCCATACGACGCCTACAGGGTGCTGCGCGACGAGGCACCCGCCTATCGCCAACCGGGCACTGATATCTACGTCGTCACCCGCTATGAAGACGTGCGCAGGGTGCTGATGGACCCTGAAACGTTCCCCAGCGGATCGGCAGGCACCGCGTACCGGATGAAAACCGGCAATATCGAACGGCAGAAGCGCGTTTCCGAGCACTTCGCGGAGAACGGCTGGGTGCCCGGTCCGACACTCGCCAGCCGCGACGACCCCAATCACCGCCAGATGCGGGCGATGTTCAACGAGGCGTTCAAGCCAAGCCGGATCATGCAGATTGATCCGCTTGTCAAGCAACTGGCTTACGAGCTGATCGATGGTTTTCTCTCCGATGGCCATTGCGATTGGGTGAGCCAGTTCGCGGTGCCGCTGCCCCTGTTCATCATCGGCGAGCAAATGGGCATGCCGCGCGCCGACATGTTGCAAATCAAGCGGTGGACAGACGCGTTCTTCCACCGCATCTCGATGATGCTGCCCGAAGAGCGTGAGATGGAGATGGTCGATCGTGAGATCGAGGCGCAGCATTATTTCCAGCCGATTTTCGAGCGGTTGCGCCGGCATCCTGACGATTCGCTGATCAGCATCCTGGTCAACACCGTAGTTGAAGGATGGGGCCGTCCGCTGAGCGACGAGGAACTGCACGCGGAGATGATGGCCGACACCTTCGTGGGCGGAAGCGAGACCACGACCAACGCGCTCGCTGCCGGAATGCGGCTCCTGATCGAGAACAAGGACGTTTGGCGGCAGCTAAAGAGCGATCCTGAGCGGTACATGAAGACCTTCATCGAGGAGGTCTTGCGGCTCGAATCTCCAGTGCAGAGCTTGATGCGGTTCTGCGCGAAAGATACCGAGATCGGCGGAGTGAAGATACCCGATGGCGCGCTGATCAACGTCCGCTACGCCGCTGCCAATCGTGACGAGCGCGCCTTCGGATGTCCGGAGGAGATTGATCTGGACCGGCAAAAGGCAGGCTCGCACATGGCGTTCGGATCAGGCGTCCATCACTGCCTCGGCGCGCCGCTTGCCCGGCGCGAGTTGATCTGGGGGTTTACCGCCGTGGTCGACAGGTTCGAGGACATGGCGTTCGCACCCGGCAAGAATGACTTTGCGATCCACCCGCATTTCCTGCTGCGAAGCCTCAAGGCGCTGCACATCGAATTCGAGCCGAGGAAACGCTGATGGCGACCGGGACCGAGCGCGCGCCGACGCGGATTGACCGCACAAAGCTGCCCGAACCGGCTCTGTCGAGCAGCCCTATCCTCGGCGAACGATATTGGTCGCGCGAGTTCATGGCGCGCGAGTGGGATACAATCTGGACCAAGGCGTGGCTGATCGGCGGCCTGGCCGAGCAGGTGCCCAACCCCGGCGACTACTTCACTTACGAGATCGGCCGCGAATCGATCCTCGTAACGCGCGGCGATGACCACAAGATTCGTGCCTTCTACAATGTCTGCCCGCACCGCGGGAAACAGTTGGTCGAGGCCGAGCAGGGTAACGCCAGCCGCATCGCATGCGCCTATCACGGCTGGCGCTTCAAACCCGACGGCGAGTTGAGTTTCGTTCCCTGTGCAGAGGATTTTCCAGACGGAAATCCGTGCGGGAAGGTCGGCCTCGCAGAAGTGCGCTGCGAGATCTTCGCTGGTTTTGTTTGGGTCAACCTTGATCCCGGCGCGCCGCCGCTCGCCGAGCATTTGGGTCCGATCGCACCCCAACTTGCCTGCTACGAGATGGAAAAGATGCGGCGGACTCATTGGGTCACGCTCGACGGCGACTTCAACTGGAAGTGCGTGCAGGACAATTTCAACGAGAGCTATCACTTGCCCTTCGTCCATCCCGGTACAGTCTATGTGATGGAACAGAATTACCGGGACTGCCAGTTCGACCTCTACGACCCGCACGGCCATGCACGGATGTTCATGCCCGGCTCGCGCCCTTCGCGCTCATTGAAGGGGCAGACCGACATCGTGATCGAGTCGCTGGGTCGAGAGTTGCGGTATTGGAACCTCGATCCCGAAGCCTTCCGCGCCGATCCAATGGCCATCCGCCCTGCGTTGCAGACAGCCAAGCGCGCGCAAGGTGCTGTGAAGGGCTACGATTACAGTCGTTTCCATGACGACCAGCTGACCGACCACTACCATTACACAGTGTTCCCCAACATCAGCTTCAGCCTGAAACCCGACGGCTGCATCTGGCTGCGTGCCGATCCACACCCGACCGACCCCGAGCGCTGCGTGTTCGACATGTGGTATTTTACCTGGTTCCCCGACGGGAAGACCGACTATTTCTCCTACGCAATGTCCGAAGCAGTCGACCTGACCAAGCCGGTCGAACATTTGCGCGGCAAGGTCGGTGAGATCAGCTGCGGCCCGGCGATCGACCAGGACGTTGCAATCTGGTCGAGCCAGCAGCGCGGGCTGCGCTCGCGCGGTTATGTGGGTGGACATCTTGCCGGTCAGGAATCGCGGGTGAGATTCTTCCACGATACCATCGACCGGTGGTTGGCATCCGACTGAGAGGACAAACCATGTTCAAGGGACCACTCGAAGATCGCATCGCGATCGCCGAATTGCATCAGACTTACGCTGACGCGGTGGTCCGCGCCGACGCCGGAGACTGGGCCAAGGTCTGGGCCGAAGACGCTCACTGGAGTCTCATGGGCATGGAAGTGAACGGGCGCGGGGCAATCGTCGCGTTTTGGGAACAGGCGATGGCCGGGCTCGACGCCGTCAGCTTCCACTGCATCCCGTCGATGACAGTCGTCGACGGAGATCGCGCCAAGGGCCGTTGCCAGACGCAGGAGATCATGAAGGTCAAGGATGGCACCACCCGGATGATTGGCGGCCTCTACGATGACGAGATGGTCAAGCGCGATGGGCGGTGGTATTATTCCAGCCGCGTTTTCAGCGTTGTCGCTGAGTATAATCCCCCGAAAGGATGACAATGCCCAAGATTCTTATTGCCGCTCAGATCGACATTGCACCCGAAAGCCGCGAGCAGGCCCTCAAGTCCGCCCAGCCGTGGATCGACGGCGCGCTCGCCCAATCCGGATGCGTCCATTATGACTGGAGCGCCGATCTCAACGAGCCGGCACGGATCAACGTGTTCGAGGAGTGGGAGAACGAAGAGGCGCTCGCTGCGCATTTCGCCGGGCCGCAATATGCAGGCATGCGCGCGCACCTCGGCGCGAGCGGATTGATCAAGGCGGCCAGCCG
>JANLQV010000007.1:0-20247 GCA_031368025.1 Sphingomonadales bacterium
TGCCATTCCTGTTTATCGACACGGCGGGCTTGCGCGACAGCGACGATGTAATCGAGTCGATCGGCGTTGCGCGCGCGCGCGATGCGTTGTCCACCGCGGACCTGATTCTCTGGCTCGGCGATGCACGGGATGCGCCCGAAGGCGCTCTCCAGATCGCCGCAAAATCGGATCTCGGAAGGTCGAGGCCGATTGTTGGTTTGCCCGTCTCGGCGCGCACGGGCGAGGGGCTAGTGGAACTCAAAGAGACGCTGCTCGTGCGCGCGCGCGGACTTTTGCCGAAGCCAGGCGCGCTGGCCCTCAATCATCGGCATCGATCTATTCTTGATGAGGCACTTGGGGAGCTTGAGATTGCAACCCGCTCTTCCGACCCACTGATTATTGCCGAACATTTTCGCAATGCGCGCAACCATATCGACCGATTGACCGGACGAGCCGGAGTTGAGGATATGCTGGATGCCCTGTTTGGCAGCTTGTGCATCGGCAAGTAGCCGATGTTTCACGTGAAACAGGTTGGCAATCTCCCTGTTCGGGCGTAGCGGCGGCGATCATGCGCAGGTTCGATGTCATAGTGATTGGCGGTGGCCATGCCGGTTGCGAGGCCGCCGCCGCCGCGGCGCGCATGGGCGCGCAAACGGCGCTCGTCAGTTTTCGGCGCGATCAGATTGGGGCGATGTCCTGCAATCCAGCAATAGGTGGCCTCGGGAAAGGCCATCTCGTTCGCGAGGTTGACGCGTTCGATGGAATTATCGCCCGTGCGGCGGACGCGGCTGCGATCCATTACCGCATGCTCAACGCGTCGAAGGGTGCTGCAGTGCAAGGTCCGCGAATCCAGGCTGATCGCAAAAGATTCAAGGCCGCAATCCATGATTTGCTGAATGCGCAGGACGGGCTGGAGATTATCGAGGGGGAGGCATCCTCGCTGATATTCGAAGCGGACGAGATCAGGGGTGTTCAGTTAAGCGAAGGCATTGAGTTGCGCGCGTCGGCGATCGTGTTGGCGACTGGCACGTTTCTCAATGGCAAGATGTTTTGTGGCGACGCGCAAACAGCTGGTGGTCGGGTGGGTGAATCGTCGTCTGTATCCCTGGGGCAGCAGCTTCGTGCCCGCAAACTCCCGCTCGGACGTTTGAAAACCGGCACTCCGCCGCGTCTCGACGGGCGGACGATCGATTGGGCCGGCCTCGAAACCCAGCCTTCGGATGAGGGGAACTGGACCTTTTCCGACCTGACTGTTTCACGTGAAACACCGCAATTATTTTGTGCCATGACGCGCACCAATGCAGCGACGCACGAAATCATTCGCAACAATTTGGACAAATCACCGTTGTTTTCGGGAGATATCGAGGGGCGGGGGCCACGCTATTGCCCGTCGATTGAAGACAAGATCGACCGGTTTGGTGATCGCGACGGGCACCAGATTTTCCTGGAGCCCGAAGGTCTCGACGATTCTCTGGTCTATCCCAACGGCATATCGACCTCGTTGCCCGGCAATATTCAGCGGGCGTTTCTTCGGACCATAAGGGGGCTGGAGCGTGTGGAGATTGTGCAGCCCGGCTACGCGGTAGAATATGACCATATTGACCCGCGCGCGCTCCGTCCGACACTTGAGTTGCGTCAGATCTCCGGATTGTTTTGCGCGGGCCAGATTAATGGGACCACGGGATATGAGGAGGCTGCTGCGCAAGGGCTTGTGGCAGGTCTGAATGCAGCCGCGCGGGCTTTGGGTAAGCCAGCGATCATTCTCGATCGTGCGTCCTCTTATATCGGTGTGATGATTGATGACCTGGTTCTGCAGGGCATTACTGAGCCGTATCGCATGCTGACGGCGCGCGCCGAGTATAGGTTACGCCTGCGGGCTGATAACGCGGCGACCCGCTTGACACCGTTGGCGCTCGAAGCGGGTTGCGTTGAACTTGCGCGGCGCAACTGGTTTTCTGCCTATTCTGCGGAACGGGAGCAACTCATCCAATTGCTCAAGAGCCGCTCGATCGGCAATCCGCGTGGAAATGGGGGAGAGAAGCACAGCGCGTTCGACATGATCCGCATCGCCGGTCTCGACGCGGTGAGCCTGACAGCATTGCTTCCCGAAATAGTAAACGTCCGAAGTGCTATAATCGCAGAAGCCATCGAAGACGCTCGCTATGCGCCCTATGTGACCCGACAGGATGTCGAGATTCGCGCGATGAAAGCCAATGAGTCGATTCATCTCGGCGAAAGCATCGACTACCGCACATTTGGCGGCCTTTCGCATGAAATGATCGAGCGGCTCGAAACCGCGCGACCGGCAACACTCGGGGCCGCCGAGCGGATTCGTGGCGTGACCCCTGCCGCACTTGCGGCAATCCTCGTGAGCGCGAAACGCCGGGCAGCGTGACCGAAGCAGAGGCGCATGACTGGCTGGTCGAACGGTTCGGTGTTTCACGTGAAACATATGCCAGGCTCAAATCCTTTGTTGCCGCGTTGATCGAAGAGAATAGTCGCCAGAATTTGATTAGCGCGTCCACCGTCTCGCACATCTGGGCACGCCATATTGTCGATTCCGCTCAGTTGCTGACGCTCCAATCGACCAAGCCGAACAGCCTGTGGCTCGATCTCGGGACAGGCGCCGGCTTTCCGGGGATTGTGATCGCAATACTTTCTGAACGACCAGTGTTGCTGGTCGAGTCGCGCCGCAAACGTTTCCAATTTCTCGCCGAGCAGGCCGAAGCGCTTGGTCTGGCCAATGTTCATGTTCATGGCGGTCGTCTCGAAACGCTTGAGACGAAGATCGCGGGAGTTATTTCAGCCCGGGCTTTCGCGCCACTGCCCAAGCTTATGACGCTGGCGCATCGGTTTTCTCAAAAAGACACAGTCTGGTTGCTGCCAAAAGGGCAAAGCGTGCGCGAAGAACTGGAATCGGTGCGCGGTTCATGGCAAGGTGCGTTCCACGTGAAACCCAGTCTGACCGACGCCGATGCTGCGATCATTGTCGCAACCGGCGTGAGCCCGAGGAAAAACGCCGGATGATCCGTATCGCAGTCGCCAATCAGAAGGGGGGAGTGGGAAAGACGACCACGGCTATCAACGTCGCGACGGCGCTGGCCGCAACCGGCTGGAAGGTCTTGCTCGTCGATCTTGATCCCCAGGGCAACGCCTCCACCGGCCTCGGCGTGCATCAAGCGCAACGCGTACGCTCCAGTTATGATTTGCTGTTGGGAGACTGCACTCTTGCCGACGCTGTCATCGCAACGCGGATTCCGCGGCTTGACCTGATTGCGTCGACGCCCGATTTATCCGGCGCGGAAATCGAGCTGGTCGAGTTTGAGCAACGGACGCACCGCTTGCTTTCGGCGCTTGAAACGGCCCCTGCGGGCAAATGGGACATTGCGATGTTCGATTGTCCGCCGTCGCTCGGCTTGCTGACGCTCAATGCGATGGTCGCGGCGCAATCGCTGCTGGTTCCGCTGCAGTGTGAGTTTTTCGCACTCGAAGGATTAAGCCAATTATTACAAACAGTTGAGAGGATCAGGGGCCGGTTCAACCCCACGCTCTCCATCCTTGGCGTTGCGCTGACCATGTATGACCGCCGCAACCGGCTGACCGAGCAGGTCGCGCAGGATGTGCGCGCGTGCCTGGGCAATGCAGTCTTCGAAACGGTTATTCCGCGAAACGTCCGTCTTTCCGAAGCGCCAAGCCATGGCTTGCCGGCGCTGATCTACGATCATCGCTGCTCCGGATCAGAGGCCTATATGGCGCTTGCGCGCGAGCTGATCGGGCGGTTGCCCCGGCAAAAGGCGGCGGCGTGAGCGACGAGACGCCTTCTGCTCCGTTGAAAAAACGTCCGACCGGTCTAGGTCGCGGACTTTCCGCGCTTCTTGGTGAAATTGAGCGTGAGGCTCCCGTGGCGCTGGACGGGACAGCTGCCCCGGACGGCGTGAGGATGGTTGATGTCAACCGGATGCGGCCATTGGCCAATCAGCCACGCAAGACCTTCAACGACGATGCGCTTGACGAACTGGCCGAATCGATCAAGTCGCGCGGCATGCTCCAGCCGATCGTGGTGCGCGATCCGGCCCATGACGGGCATTATGAAATCGTTGCGGGTGAGCGCCGGTGGCGCGCGGCGCAGCGGGCACAACTCCATCAAGTACCTGTGATTATTAAAGATTTTGACGATATCACCGCGCTTGAAATTGCCATCATCGAGAATATCCAGCGCGAGCAGCTGAACGCCTGGGAAGAGGGGGAGGCCTATCGCCGCTTGATCGATGATCATGGCCATACGCAGGAAGCGCTTGGCAAGATCGTCGGAAAGTCGCGCAGCCATGTCGCGAACCTGATGCGTCTGAGGAACCTGCCGCTGCCTGTTCATGGATGGTTGACGGCCGGACAAATCACAATGGGTCATGCCCGCGCCCTGTTGGGGGCGGAAGATCCGGAAGCGCTTGGCCGCCTGATTGTCCAGCGCGGGCTTTCGGTCCGTGAAACAGAACGGCTGATCAAGAAGGCCAAGGCGCCCGCCCGCGCGCGCGCTGCATCGGCTGGCGGCAGGACTGGCGATCCCGACCTGATGGCGCTCGAACGGCAATTGACAGACATGCTGGGCCTGAAGGTGGTGATCAACCATCAGGCGCGGTCCGGCACGATGACCTTGTCTTATTCCTCGCTCGAACAGCTCGACATGATCTGCCAGCGCTTGAGCGGCGAGCCGATTTAGGCCGCTGGTTCGCCGATCGCGCGTTCCATCAGCCACACCCTGATCGCACTGCCCAGATTGGGCGGGTTTGACGCCTCGATCCGCAACGCATCGATTTGCGCAATCAGCGCGTTGATCGGCAGTGTTTCCGCTTCCGCAGCATTTTTCAACGCCTCCCAGAAAACCGGCTCAAGACTGATTGACGTTTCGTGGCCGGCGATCGTGACCGAGCGTTTGATGGGCCCAGCCATCAATACATGTGCTGCCCGCCATTGATCGAAAGCGTAGAACCCGTCACGAATCCGCCTTCCTCTGAGCACAGGAAGGCCACGCCACGGGCAATCTCGCTCGCTTGGCCTAGCCGTCCGACCGGGATCTTGGCGACGATCTTGGCGAGAACCTCGGCCGGAACGGCGGCGACCATGTCGGTATCGATATAGCCCGGTGCAATGGCGTTGACCGTCACGCCGAACTTTGCGCCTTCCTGAGCGAGCGCCTTGGTGAAGCCGTGGATGCCCGATTTGGCCGCGGCATAGTTGACCTGGCCATATTGCCCCGCTTGGCCGTTGATCGAGCCGATATTGACGATCCGGCCCCAGCCGCGCTCCTTCATCCCCGCAAAAGTTGCCTTGGCCATGTTGAAGCAACCGCCCAGATTGGTATCGATCACGGCCTTCCAGTCGTCATGGCTCATCCGCATGAGGGTCCCGTCGCGGGTGATGCCGGCATTGTTGACGACGACATCCACTGGCCCGAGATCGGCCGCGACCTTTTCGCAACCGTCAAGACAGGCCTGATGATCGGCCACGTCCCACTGATAGGTCGCGATCCCGGTGCGATCGGCAAAGCCTTTCGCCCGTTCGGCATTGCCGGCATAGTTTGCGGCAACGGTGAACCCCGCATCCTTCAGTGCGATACAGATTGCTTCGCCAATGCCGCGACTGCCGCCGGTTACGATGGCCACTTTACCCATACAGACTCTCCTCTTCGTCATTTGAGGACAGACTAGAAAGGCGCGCGCCAGCCTGCAAGTTCACGCGCAAGTAAAGTTGACAACATGGCAATTCCGGGTGCGCTATCGTTGAGGCAGGGCAGATAGGCGAAATCGCTTCCTCCCGCGTCAAGGAAGGTCTCGCGCCCGCGAATGGCAATTTCTTCGAGTGTTTCAAGGTTATCGGCGGAAAAGCCCGGTGCGATGACGGCGATCTTGCGGATGGCTTTGCCCGGCAGGCTCGCCAGTGTGGCGTCGGTTGCCGGTCCGAGCCATTTGGCCCGGCCGAGCCGTGACTGGAAGCTGACGATCAGGTCTCTACCAAGAGCTTCGGAAAACAGCCGCGCCGTTTTCCGGCACTGGCAGTGATAGGGGTCGCCCAGCAAGAGCGTGCGTTCGGGCATCGAATGAAAACTGGCAAGAATGGCATCGGGCGTGAATGAAAGCGCAGCGAGGCTTGCCTGCACGCTCTCTTTCAGCGCACCAATATAGGCCGGATCGTCATGATAGGGAGGAAGCGTGCGGAGCGCTGGTTGCCAGCGCATCGCAGAAAGCGCCGCGCCCACTGCGTCCATCACGGTCCCTGTGGTCGCGCCCGAATATTGCGGATAGAGCGGGGCGACCAGAATGCGGTCACAACCAAGGTCCTTCATCGCTGCGAGCTGATCCCCAATGGCGGGCTGGCCATAGCGCATCGCCCAGTCGACCAGCACATCATCCCCAAGAGCGGTCTGCGCGGCGGCGGCCTGTTTGCGAGTGATGACGGACAGCGGCGATCCTTCGTCGGTCCAGACCTGCGCATAGGCATGCGCCGATTTGCGCGGCCGGGTGGTCAGGACGACCCCGCGCAGGATCGGCTGCCAGAGGATCTGCGGAATTTCCACCACCCTGCGATCCGAAAGGAATTCCTTGAGATAGGCGCGCACCGCCCGGGGTGTGGGCGCCTGCGGGGAACCGAGATTGACCAGCAGCACGCCGATCCTGCCCGTCGGGGCTGGCGGATGATCGGTCGGACGGTCCATCATGCGCCGACCGGTGAAAACGGGAGTGTGCGGAAACGCCGCCCGCTTCCTGCGAACAGCGCATTGCCGATCGCGGGCGCGACGGCAGGCACACCCAGTTCGCCCGCCCCGCCCGGCGCTTCGTTGCTGATGACCAGTTCAACAATGATTTCAGGCATGTCAGCCAGCTTTGGCAAGGCAAGATCGCGCAACCGCAATGGTCCGGCGATACCGCGTTTCACATGGATGGCATTGCCGATCGCTGCGCCCATACCGAACAGCAGCCCGCCTTCTATTTGCTGGCGGGCAATGTCGGGATTGATGACACGCCCGATATCGGCCACCGCCACCAACCGTGTGACGCGCACTCGCTGATCATTGTCGAGCTGCGCTTCGGCCAGCACGGCGATATGGCTGCCCGCCATCGAATGACAGGCGATCCCTTGGCCCGTGCCCTGGCCGCCGCCTTCCCAGCCGCCCTTGTTGGCAGCCTTGGACAGACAAAGTGCAAGCCGCGGATTGTTGCCGAGGATCGCCATGCGGAACGAAAAAGGCTCGACCCCGCTTTCATGGCTCAACTCATCAACAAAGCTCTCGTTGAAAAAGGCTGTGTAGCTGTGCGCCCGCCCGCGCCACGGGCCGGTTGGGACACCAATGTCGACCGGATGATGATCGATCCCAAAGGCGGTGATGGCATAGGGCGGGATGGCGCCATCCACCGCGTGGATGTGGGGCCTGTCCGCATGGTCTTGCTGGGCGTCATAGGCGCTGAGGCGGTCGAGCGTGCGTGATCGCATTTCGCCAAGGCCGTTGGGGGCGGCAATCTGCGCCTGCCACGCTTCGATATGCCCGGCGCGTCCGAGCCGCGCGGTCATCCGTGCCTTCGCTGCGGGACGGAACGGCTCGTGCATCATATCTTCGGCGCGAGACCAAATCAGTTGCACCGGGCGCTTCAGCTTATGTGCAAGGATCGCGACCTGGGCTGCAATCTCGACTTCATATTTGCGGCCGAACGATCCGCCGATCAGCATCGGATGGACCGTCACCTTGTCCGGCTCCATTCCTATCGCGCTGGCCGCGGCATCGCGCGCGAGCGCCGGAAGCTGCGTCGCGATCCAGAGCTGGAGCTTGCCGTCGATGATTGTGGCTGTAGCCGTCAGCGGTTCAAGCGCAGCGTGCGGCGCAAGCCCCACCGCATATTCTGCAGTCGAAAGTTTCGCACCGGCAAAACCTGCATCGACATCTCCCGCCTCGGCAACGCGCTTCCCTTCACGCTCGAGTGCGGTCGTCAGTGCGCGGTCGATTGACCGGTCCCCGACTAAGCGGCTTTTCGTCACGAATTTGGGGCGTAGCACCTCGAGCGCCTTGTTCGCCGCCCACCAGTTGGTCGCGATTGCCGCGACCCAGCGTTCATGCTCGACGATTTCGAGGACGCCGAAAACCTGATCCGCCGCCGTCTTGTCCACCGATTTCAGCCATGAATCGCCCAGCGGCCCCTGCCGGATCGCGGCATAGACCATATCTGGCAGGCGGATGTCCCCGGCATAATTGGCCGAACCGTCAAGCTTGGCCGGAATGTCGAGCCGGTTCATTCCGCGCCCGCTCAGCCGGTCGATCCCGTTGCCGGTGCGCAGGGGAATGTCGGCGGGCAGTTTCATCCGCGCGGCGTCCTCGGCCAGTTCGCCAAAGCGCAGCCGGTCATCGCCGCGCGTCACGAACCCGCCCTGGGTATCGCACGCCAACCAGTCGGCATCCCAGCGCTTGGCAGCGGCCTGGCACAAAAGCGCGCGGGCGGCGGCGGCTGCCTGTCGTGCAATGGGTTCGAAGGCCCGGACGGTGGACGATCCCCCGGTCGCTTGCACCTTGCCGTCGGGCCACCAACCTTCGTGCCAGTCCTCGGCAAAAACAGTGTTGGCATAAACGGGATTGAGCGGCGCCGGTTCGACCGCAATCGTCCGCCAGTCCGCGCCGAGTTCATCGGCAATGATCTGCGGGATCACGGTATAGCTGCCCTGCCCCATCTCGACCTGCGGGACGATGACAGTCACATGCCCGTCATTGCCGATCTTGAGCCAGGCATTGAAGACGGTTTCGCCTTCCGCGGCGACCAGATTGGGCGGATAAGTGCGCGGCCACAATGCCCAGCCAATGGCAAGGCCACCACCAATGGCGGCACCTGTCAGCAAGGATCGGCGTGAAAACTCCATCGGGTGGGACTTAGTGCCTGATCGTTGGGGGGGGAACCCCCTCACCGCAAAAGCGGCCATTCCAGCGCGCGCGTGCGGCTTTGGCCCCTATGAACCGAGATCCAGCTCAGCATAGCTGCGGTAACAGCCTGCCATTTGAGCACACAAAACGGTTTCAACTGCTTCCTAATCGTCTACCGGTTGATAACGCACTCGCAATTTCAGGGGCCACAAATGCAGTTTGACGACGTCATCATCGGTCGCCGGAGTATCCGCGGTTACAAACCCGATCCTGTTCCCAGAGCGCTGATCGAGGAAATTATTGGTCTGGCGATGCGCGCGCCGTCGTCGATGAATACGCAGCCCTGGAATTTCTACATCATCACGGGCGAGCCACTGAACCGGATTCGCGCAGGCAACACTGAGCGGATGGTGGCGGGCGTGCCGCAATCGCGAGAGTTTCGCACGGGTCAGGCCTTTGCAGGTCAGCACCGCGACCGTCAGGTTGGTGTCGCCAAGCAGTTGTTTTCCGCGATGGGGATAGAACGCGACGACAAGGAGGGGCGTCAGGACTGGGTGCTGCGGGGTTTTCGCCAGTTCGACGCGCCTGTATGCGTGATCGTGACCTATGACCGCGTGCTGGACGGCAGCGACGATACGCCGTTCGATTGCGGCGCTGTGGCGACCGCGCTGGTCAATGCCGCCTGGTCACGTGGGTTGGGTGCCGTGATCAACAGTCAGGGAATCATGCAGTCACCGGTGGTGCGAGAACACGCGGGAATCGCCGATGATCAGGTCATCATGAAAAGTATAGCACTGGGTTGGCCGGACGAGAGCTTTCCAGCGAATGCAGTGGTATCGGAGCGCAAGTCTGTAGATGAGGCGGCAGTGTTCGTCGGTTTCAAGGATTAAGCGCGAGGCGGGGAGCGACCCAAAAATGCAATGGCGCCCGACCGGCAATTGCCGGTCCGAGTCTGGCCCCTATTCGCAGGGGCTCACTTCTACCCCCTTGGGATCACGATGCGGCGCGCTATTTGTGCGTCTTTGCCCAGATTTCGCGATAATCCTTTCGCAGTGCGACCTTGTCGATCTTTTCCGTTCCCAATCGCGGCAGTGGGCCGTCGGCGATCCAGATTTTCTGTGGAACCTTGAACGCGGCCATTTGGCCTTTCAGGAATTCGCAAAGTGCCTCAGGGCTGACGCTCTGGCCGGGGTGGCAATAGACCACTGCACCCACCACTTCGCCCAATCGCTCGTCGGGCAGGCCAAAAACGCAGGCTTCGGCAACGGCGGGATGTTCGTAAATCTCTGCCTCGACTTCCTGGCAGGAGATATTCTCTCCACCACGGATGATGATGTCCTTTTTGCGATCAACGATGAACAGGTAATTGTCGGGATCGAGATAGCCAATATCGCCTGAGCGGAAATATCCGTCTGGCGTCATGCAGTCAGCACTGGCCCCCGGATTGTTCCAGTAACCGCTGAAAAGCGCCACCGACCGGATCGAGACTTCGCCGCGTTCTCCCTGCGGCACCGGCTTTCCGGCATCGTCGAGGATAGCGAGATCGACCAGCGGCTTGCCAGCGGCGCCCGTGCTGTTGGGTTTTGCGAGATAGTTGGTCGAAAAAATTCCGGCCCCGATGGCGTTGGTTTCGGTGAGGCCATAGCCGAGCGCGGGAGGGGCGGTCGGGAATTCCTCGCTCAACCGGCGAACATGATCGGCGGGGCGGGGAGCGCCGCCCCCGGCAAGGCCCTGCAATGACGATAGATCGTATTTGTGGCGGTCGGGATGGGTCAACAGCTCGAAACTCATCAGCGGGACGCCCGTGAAATTAGTGATCTTCTCACGCTCGATCAGTTCCATCGCTGTGACCGCGTTCCATTTCGGCATCATTACAATCTTGCGGCCGATCGCAAAGCTGACCAGAAGCATCGGCACTTCGCCGGTCACATGGAACAGCGGCACGGTGAGCAAGGTGGCGTGCGGGGGGCGATTCTCGCTGATCGTCCCGTCTTCGGTGCCAAGCTGCAGCAGCATCAGTGCCTGGGCGATATAATTGAACGCGGCCTGGACGACGGCGCGGTGGGTAGACCAGGCGCCCTTGGACTGGCCGGTGGAGCCCGATGTAAAAAGGATGGTCGCCAGATCGTCACCCATCAGTTCGGGAACGGGCGTTTCCATGCCGCCGCCCGCCGCCATGATCGGGGCGATTGCCTGATCGATGGGTTGCGCGATATCGAGCGTGATGATTTTGGCGCCACCGGCATAGCGCGCTTCTTCGAGCCGCTTGGCCCGCGGTGGATCGACCAGGACGATGCTGGCCCCGACATCATCGATCCCGGCGGCGAGTTCCCCCCCCTGCCACCAGCCGTTGAGGAGCGTCGCGCAGCCGCCGGCCATCAGGATGCCCATATAGAGCACGACCCAGCTTGGCGCGTTACGCATCGCGATGCCGATCCGGTCGCCGCGTTTCAAGCCATGTCCCGCGATCAATGCGCCTGCAACTTTGCGGGCGGCGGCATAGGTCTGGGCGAAGCTCAGTCGTTCCTCGCCATCGACGATGAATGGCGCGTCAGCATGCTGGGCACAGAAATGAGCGAAATACTGGGTCAGCGCCGGGGGCGCTGCAGCGATCATCGGAACATCCACGCCGTGCTGCCGGTATGTGGTCAGCGACATCGGCCCGTCCGGGCCGGTCAGCGTTGCGATTATTCTTTCAATGCGCAGATCAAGCTCCGACGGCATTGTGTGTCTCTCCCTCTTGGTCTTCTTGTTTGGTCTCTCTATGGAGGGGAAAATTGCTGGGGAAAAGCCTTGATCCTGCCGTTACTCGCCGACGCTAGTGCAACCATCCGTTACGACCAGCTCGGGCTCTCCCCGATTGCGCTCGATCTCGGCTTTTTCAAGCTGCGCTGGTATAGCCTTGCCTATATCAGCGGGATCCTGGTGGGCTGGTGGTATCTCTTGAAGCTGATCGCGCAGCCCGGCGCGCCGATGGCACGGCGGCATGCCGATGATTTCGTTTTCTATGCCACATTGGGCATCATCCTTGGCGGTCGGCTGGGCTATTGCCTGTTCTACAAGCCGGAGATTTTCCTGACGCCCATTGAAGTGCTGAAGCTTTGGGAGGGCGGAATGTCTCTCCACGGGGGAGTGATCGGCGTCGTTGTGGCGATCACATGGTTCACTCGGCGCAATGGCCTCAACTGGCTGCGGGTTCACGATTATATCGCGCTGTGCTGGCCGTTCGGGCAGTTTTTCGGACGAATGGCGAATTTCGTCAACGGCGAACTCTGGGGTCGTCCGACGACCCGGCCATGGGGGATCATTTTTCCGGGGTCGGGCGATGAAATTGCGCGGCATCCCAGCCAGCTCTATCAAGGCGCGACCGAAGGGCTGCTGCTTGGGATCATTCTCTGGTTCCTCTTCTGGAAAACCGACGCGCGTTATTATCCTGGTCGCCTCGTCGGCTCGGCCATCTTCGGCTATGGCGGGATGCGCTTTTTTACCGAATTCTACCGTGAGCCCGATCAGGGAGTCTACGGCCTGTTTGGCTTCAGCATGGGGCAGACATTGTGCGTGCCGATGGTATTACTCGGGCTCTATCTGATCCTGACTTCGAAAAAGCGTCGTGAGCGGGTGGAAGCGGTTGCCGGAACCAAAAGCGTCGCTTGAGCCCCATCTGCCCGAACGGTTGGCACGGGCGATTACGCTGGGCGGGCCAATCCCGGTCGCGCAGTTCATGGCGGCGGCCAATGCCCATTATTATGCGACTCGCGATCCGCTGGGGGGGGCGGGTGATTTCGTCACGGCGCCTGAGATCAGCCAGATGTTTGGCGAACTGGTCGGCGCTTGGCTGGCGGACCTCTGGGTTCGTGCGGGACGGCCCGATTGCGCCTATGTCGAACTGGGGCCGGGGCGCGGCACGCTGGCCGCTGATGCGCTGCGGGCGATGGCCAAGGCGGGGTTGGTGCCAAGCGTTCATTTCGTTGAGACCAGCCCGGTGTTGCGGGCGATGCAGGTCGAACGGGTGCCGTGCGCGATTTTTCATGATGATGTGACGAGCCTTCCGGATGACCAGGCGTTGCTGATCGTCGCCAACGAATTTTTCGATGCGCTGCCGGTCCACCAGCTCGTCAAGGCGGTCGATGGCTGGCGTGAGCGGCGTGTGGCGTGTCAGGATGTCCTGTTCTTGCCGGTTGCGGGAAAATTGGTTCCCGACACCGTAATCCCTGAGGCGTTGCGTGATGCCTCGCCGGGCAGCGTGATCGAATCGTCACCTGCCAGCGTTGCTATTGCCCGCGCTTTGGCGGAGCGTGTCGCGAGGCAGGGCGGTGCGGCGCTGATGATCGATTATGGCTATGACGGCCCGGCGTTGGGTGAGACGTTGCAGGCCGTGAAGGGTCATCGTTATGCCAATCCGTTCGAGGCCCCCGGCGAACATGATCTGACGGCCCATGTCGATTTCATGACTTTGGCGAACATGGCCATCCTGTCCGGCGCGCGGGTTCATGGCCCGGCCTCGCAGGGAGAGTTTCTGGGGGCGTTGGGGATTGCCGAGCGGGCGACGATGCTCGCGCGGGCGAACCCGGTGGAGGGGCAGGCGATAGCCGAAGCGCATCGCCGCCTGACCAATCCATCTGAGATGGGCAGGCTGTTCCGCACGATGGCACTTGTCTCGCCCAACTGGCCCGAGCCCGCAGGGTTCTGATAGGGGCAGAGCATGGAACCAGTCGAAGTCATCACCACAAAAGCCCTGAAAGGCATCCCCCACGGCTTCCTTGGGCGGCGCGGCGGGGTTTCGACGGGTGTGCATGCGGGGCTCAATGTCGGGCTGGGGTCGGATGATGATCGCGCTGCGGTTCTTGAGAATCGCCGGTTGGCGGCGGAGGCCGTCTGCTTTGGCGCGCAACTGGTGACGCTTCATCAGGTGCATTCGGCCGATGCCATTGCGGTGACCGCACCCTTTCCTGACGAGGCGCGGCCGCATGCCGATGCGCTGGTGACAGATCGGCCGGGGCTGCTGCTTGGCGTCCTGACGGCAGATTGCACGCCTGTCCTGCTCGCCGATACCCGGGCCGGTGTGATCGGCGCGGCCCATGCCGGATGGAAGGGAGCGTTGGGGGGCGTGACCGATGCTGTCATCGAAGCGATGGAAAAGCTCGGTGCTTCGCGTGATCGGATTGTCGCTGCTATCGGCCCGGTGATCGCGCGAATATCCTACGAAGTCGATGACGGTTTCGCCCGCCGCTTCGAAGAGGTTGATCCCGCCAATGAGCGATTCTTCTCCCCCGGCCGGATCGGCCACCAGCAGTTTGACCTTGAAGCCTTTGTTGCGGCGAGGTTAGCGGCGGTGGGGATTGGCAAGGTCGAACTGCTTGGCCTGGACACCTATGCCAATCCGGAACGGTTTTTCAGCTTCCGCCGCGCAACCCATCGTGACGAACCAGGCTATGGCCGGCAGATATCGCTGATCGGGCTTCCGGGCTGACGCGCTTTCGGCTAGACCGCACAACAATATTACCCATTTCCGAAAGCAAATTACATGACAGATCAGTCCGAAACCCCGCGCCGCCGTCCCAAGGCCGATGTGCGCGTCATTGGCAACCGCCGCCTCCAACCCAACACGCTGATGATGGGGCATGGCTTTGATCCGGCGCTGTCCGAAGGATCATTGAAGCCCCCGATCTTCCTCACATCAACTTTCGTTTTTGAAAACGCCGCCGCGGGGAAACGTCATTTCGAAGGAGTGACCGGGAAACGACCAGGCGGGGCGGAAGGACTTGTTTATTCGCGCTTCAACGGTCCCAACCAGGAAATTGCCGAAGACCGGCTTGGTGTCTGGGAGGATGCAGAGGATGCGCTGACCTTTTCAAGCGGCATGTCCGCCATCGCGACGGTGCTGCTGGCGTTTGTCCAGCCGGGCGATGTGATTGTCCATTCCGCGCCACTTTATGCGGCGACCGAAACGCTGATCGGCAAGATCCTAGGCAAGTTCGGAGTGACCTGGCTCGATTTCCCGGCCGGGGCGACACCAGAGGAAATCGATGCGGTGGTCGAGAAGGCCAAGCATCAGGGCCGCGTCGCGATGATCTATCTCGAGAGCCCCGCCAACCCGACCAATGTGCTGGTCGATGTCGAGGCCGTCGCCAAGGTTCGCGATGCCCATTTCGGAACCGGCGAAGATCGCCCGCCGATCGTGATCGACAATACGTTCCTCGGCCCATTGTGGCACAAGCCACTGGCGCACGGCGCAGATATCGTCGTTTACAGCCTGACCAAATATGCAGGCGGGCACAGCGATCTGGTTGCGGGCGGCGCGCTGGGGTCGAAAGCGCACATCAACATCATCCGCTCGATGCGCAACACCATCGGGACGATCCTCGATCCGAACAGCGCGTGGATGCTGCTCCGCAGCCTCGAGACGCTCGAATTGCGGATGAGCCGCGCGGGCGAAAATGCTGTAAAGATCTGCGGCTGGCTTAAGAACCAGCCCAAGGTCGAAAAGATCGTCTATCTCGGTTTTCCCGAAAATGCGCGGCAGGCCGATATCTACAACCGCCACTGCACCGGCGCAGGCTCAACCTTCTCGCTGTATCTGAAAGGCGGCGAGGCTGAGGCATTCGCTTTTCTCGACGCGCTCAAGATCGCCAAGCTGGCGGTCAGCCTGGGCGGCACCGAGACGCTGGCGAGCTGCCCCGCAGCGATGACGCATCTGTCGGTGCCGGACGATCGCAAGGCCGCGCTCGGGATCACATCGAACATGGTCCGGATCTCGATCGGGGTCGAGGATGCTGACGATCTGATTGCGGATTTCGAACAGGCCCTGGCGGCGGTTTGATCGTCGTTATTCCCAATCCAGAACTGGCCAGCCGCGTTCCATCGCCAGCATGCGTAGCGCCTCGTGCGGATTGGTGGCAAAGGCATCGTCCGCCCATGCAAGGCAGGGCGCGTCTGAGACGTGGTCGGAATAGAAACGGATTTGGACGTCTTCCCGGGTGATCCCTTGGGCGGCCATCCAGTCCTTGACCATAATGAGCTTGGCCTCGCCATAGCAATTCTCACCGTCGATCCGGGGAGAAAGAGCATCGCCAACCGGCGTCGCCTTGGTCGCGATCACCTCCGCTCCCAGCAATCGCCCGACCTGTGAAACGTAGAAAACATAGGACGCGCTTGCGATGACGATCCGGTATTTATCCGCCCGGTCGGCATCGATCCGGTCAAGCGCCCGACGATAGATATTCTTCGCAAGTGTCCGCCCGGCAAAACTGGCGGATATACGCGCAAGTGCGGCCGCTTCGATTCGGCGGCCAAGCATGAGCCCGAGATTGAGATCCTTGAGTTGCGCCCGGTCGAGCAACTTGAGGGCGTAGGCCAGAATGGTAAAGAGCAGCAGCGGCGCCAGCACGATCCGCCACGGGCGGTAGCGCGGAACGGCATAGGCCAGAAAGAACCCGAAGGTCGCCTGACGGGTTATTGTTTTATCCAAATCATAAATCGCGATGCGCTGCATGATTTTGCCATAATGGCATTGCAGCTTGCCCGTAAGCAGCGAATGCATCAGTGTTTGAGGATTATGCCGGAAACGATCAGCCCGATGGCCGACTTTGTGGAGGAAATGGCGGGCGATGTGCCTGTCTTGCGCTTCACTGGGCGTTTGACGCTGGCCCGGCTTGGCGACTTGCCGGTTCGGCTTGAAACTCTTTCCCGTGCGCCGAAGCGAATCGACCTTTCGGAAATCGAACGACTCGACACGATTGGTGCATGGATCGTCCACAAGCTTGCGGTCGACAATCAGGCAGAGATTGCGGGGCTTGACGATGATCGGGCCATGCTGATTGCTCAGGTTGAAAAGGCCGATCAGCCGGTCAGGATGCGGCCCGAACCGCTGACGCCGTTTTACCGCGTTCTCGACGAAATGGGCGATGCCACCGTGATCGCCGGGCAGACGATGCTCGGCCTTTTGTCATTTTTCGGTGCAATCCTCATCGCGACCTGGGCGGTTATTCGCAATCCCGGCCGGTTCCGGCTGAACGCCGTTATCCAGCGCTTCGAACTGGTCGGTGTAAAGGCGCTTGCCATTGTCGGGCTCATGAGTTTCCTGATCGGCATCGTCATCGCCCAGCAAGGCGCTGTGCAGCTTGAACAATTCGGCGCGCAATCGCTCACGGTTAACCTGATCGGCCGGATCACGACTCGCGAATTGGGTGTATTGATGACGGCGATCATGGTCGCTGGGCGTTCGGGGTCGGCCTTCGCTGCGCAGATTGGCACAATGAAGCTGACTGAGGAAATTGACGCTATGCGCACGATTGGGGTGTCGCCGATCGAGGCGCTGGTGCTGCCGCGGCTGCTGGCGACGACCGTGATGATGCCGCTGCTCGGCTTTTTCTCGATGATCGTCTCGATGATCGGCGGCGGGATATTCTGCTGGATCTCGCTCGATCTGGCGCCGCTCACCTATATCCAGCGCTTGCAGGAGGTGATCCCGATGACCGACCTGTGGGTCGGGCTGACCAAGGCCCCGGTGTTTGGCGCGATCATCGCCATATCCGGCTGTTTCCAGGGGATGCAGGTCGAAGGCAATGCGGAGGAAGTGGGATTGCGGACCACCGCGGCCGTCGTCCAGGCGATCTTCCTCGTGATCGTGCTTGATGCGTTTTTCGCGGTCTTCTTTACGTCGATCGGCTGGGATTGATGAACCGGGACGATCCCATTGCGATCCGTGTCCGCGGGCTGAAGAACAGCTTTGGCGAGCAGGTGGTGCATGACGGCGTCGATCTCGACGTGCGCAACGGCGAAATTCTTGGGGTGGTCGGGGGCTCGGGGACAGGAAAATCGGTGCTGATGCGCGCGATCATCGGCCTGAAACGCCCCGATGAAGGCGAAGTTACTGTCTTCGGCGAATCGATGCTCGACAAGGAAGACCTTGAGGCGCTCGACGTTCGCCGCCGCTGGGGCGTGTTGTTCCAGGGCGGGGCGCTGTTTTCGACGTTGACCGTGGCCGAGAATATCCAGGTGCCGATCCGCGAATACTATCCCGAACTGCCTGAGCACCTGCTCGACGAGATTGCCGCCTATAAGGTCGTGATGTCTGGGCTTCCCGCCGATGCCGGGCCCAAATATCCGGCCGAACTGTCAGGGGGAATGAAGAAACGGGCCGGGCTGGCGCGTGCGCTGGCGCTCGATCCGGCGTTGCTGTTCCTTGATGAGCCGACCGCCGGGCTCGATCCGATCGGCGCGGCGGCGTTCGACGCGCTGACGCAAGGGCTGCAGCGCACGCTTGGCCTGACCGTGTTCCTGATCACGCATGATCTCGACACGCTCTATGCGATTTGCGATCGGGTTGCGGTGCTGGCCGATCAAAAAGTGATCGGGGTCGGCACGATTCCCGAGTTGCTGGCGATGGATCACCCGTGGATCCAGCAATATTTCAACGGCCCGCGTGGCCGCGCTGCAACCGCAACGGTTGAAAAAACCAGAAAAACAGGGGCATGATGCGCTGATGGAAACCCGTTCCAACCATATTCTCGTCGGCGGCGTGGTGCTTGGCCTGTTGGCCGCGCTGGTGGCCTTCATCGTTTGGCTCGCAGGCATAAGCGGCGGGGAAACCAAAAAATATGACATTTTCTTCCAGCAATCGGTCGAAGGCCTCTCGCAAGGCGGCGTGGTGACCTATGCAGGCGTGCCGTCGGGTGAGGTCAAGCATATCGAGTTGTGGCGCGACAATCCCGGCTTCGTCCGCGTCCGCATCGAGGTGAAGCGTGAAACGCCGATTCTTCAGGGCACGACGGCCAGCTTGCAGGGCAGCTTTACCGGACCTTCTTCGATCCTGCTCGATGGTGCCGTGAAGGGCGCGCCGCCGATTTCCGATAATGGCCCGGCGGGCGCACCCGTCATCCCGACCAAGCGCACCGGGCTGGGCGCGCTGCTTAACAACGCGCCACAATTGCTTGAGCGGATCTCGACCCTGACCGAGCGGGTGACCGAACTGCTCAACGACAAGAACCAGAAAAGCCTGTCAGGGATATTGGCGAACACCGATCGCCTGACCGCGACGCTGGCCCGAAACGGCCCGCAGATCGAAGCGACGCTGGCTGAAACCCGCGTCACGATCAAGCAGGCCGGGCTGGCCGCAGAACAGCTCACCAAACTGGCCGGCACGACCAATACGCTGCTCGACAGCGACGGCCGGCCAATGATCGCCGAACTCCGCAAGACGGCGTCGGCCGTACAGAAAAGTCTTGCCAGCCTCGATGCGACGCTGACCGAGGCCCGGCCAGGCATCCAGGCACTTTCAACCCAGACCATCCCCGAAGTCGGGCAATTGGTGCGCGATTTGCGTACCATGTCCGAAGCTTTGGGATCGGTCGCAACCAAGCTCGATCAGGGCGGGGCGGGGGCGCTTCTTGGATCGCCCCGGCTGCCCGACTACAAGCCCGGGAGGCAAGGCAAATGACCAGGACATTTTCGATATCGGCACTGGGCCCAACGCTTTTGAGCCTCGCGCTTTCTGGCTGTGTGAGCTTCGGTGCGAAGCCCCCCGCCTCGCTGCTCAATCTTACATCGGCTGCCAGCATCGCCGCCAATGACATGCGCATGGCGCAGGCAGGCGAGGCGATCACCATCGAAGTCCCCATTGTGCCGCAAGCGCTGGCGAGCAACCGGGTGCTGGTGATGAACGGGGCGACGGCATTGGCCTATGTGAAAGACGCCGTCTGGGTGGAGCCGCCCGCCAGGCTGTTCCAGCGGCTCGTGTCCGAAACCGTCGGGGCGAAGACCGGGCGTGTGGTGCTTGACCCCCGCCAGTTCGCGTTCGATCCGGGGACCCATGTGACCGGCACACTGCGCGCCTTCGGCATTGATCCTGGCGCGGGCCAGGCCGTGGTGATCTATGACGCGGCGATCAGCAACGATAACGGGAAGAGCGTCCGCACGCGCCGCTTCGAAGCGCGCGTGCCAGTCGGCGAAGTCGAAGCCCAGGCGGCGGGCCGGGCGCTGAACGCAGCCGCGAACAAGGTGGCGGTGGATGTTGCGGGCTGGATCGCGGGTTAAATCGGGATCACAGTTGGAATGCGCTCCCTACCCCTCTTCAGGCAGGAGGAACTTAATCTTTCGCGTGGAGAAATCGACCGAGACACGGCGGAAGGATCGCAGGCTTTCTACGCCAAGCAGCATCGAGGGTTTTTTCGACAGCCCGAACAGCTTGATCGGTTGCGCTTCGGCAAAGGCGATCGCGGCATTGCCCATCGAAACCCCGCCGATGCGCAGCTTGGTGACGATGGTATAGTCAGCAGGGGTGTTGCGCCCCAGAACATCGAGCAGGTTGATCACCTTGATCTCGGTTTCGGGGATCCTTTTGACCAGCAGGTTGCGCAGTTTGGTATTGGCAA
>JANLQV010000063.1:0-3964 GCA_031368025.1 Sphingomonadales bacterium
CCAATTGCTCTGTCGACAGGTTGGTGAGTGTGATCGAGCCAGCAATATAAATCCATGTTAACCCGCCGCCAGCGAGGAAAACATCCTTTCCTGACCCGTCATGCTCGTTGGTTCCAGCGCGGACCTTGAGCCAGGTAGCGACACCGATCAACGCAGTAATGGCGACAAAGATCGCAACTTGCACGGCGCTTCCGGTCGGCATTCGCTTCTCCCTCGTTGCTCTTTTGGCGTAATGCCTTAGCCTTATCAATCCAGCATCATAATATTATTGACGTTTTACATAATAAAAAGGCACGATAGGCGCGATGGTCGACTTTTTCCCGTTCGCCCGGCTGGACAGCGACGAGATCAGCCTTGTCTTCGACTTGCGGCGCGGGTTGGTGGAGCTTGCCTATTTGGGACGAGCGCTGCCGCTTGGCGAGGATTTGGCAACTCTCTGCGATATGCGAATGCAAGGGCGCCACGAATCCCAACCGGACATTCCCGTCCCGCGCTCCCTGCTCCCGCAAAGCGGGCAAGGCTATGCCGGAACGTCCGCAATTACCTTGCTCCGCAACGGCAGGGCTCTGCCAGTGAACCTGTCTTTGACCGGGCTCATGCAGGCGCCCGACCGTGTTCGTTTCAGCTTTGCCGACGTCGTTTCAGGGGTCGCGGTCGAGGTGCATTGGTGGCTTGGCGCGGCCGGGCTCGTCAATTCGGAGATCAGCTTGGCCAACTCCGGGGAGCATTCTTTTTCCGTGCTCACACTTGCATCCCTCTGCCTTCCGCTCCCTTCATGGGCGACCCATCAAACGCGCTTCTCGGGTCGATGGGCGTCGGAGATGCAGGCTGAGTGCGGCGCCATCCCGCGCGGACACAGCGGCGGCGTATCATTCGGCGGCCGACCAGGTTTCGGCGGTGCCAACTGGATTCGGTTGGAGGAGAAGACTGTATCCGAAACACATGGCTGCATCATCGCTGCGCATCTGGCATGGAGTGGCGACCATATTCTGAACATTGAACGCGATGCTGAGGGAAGCGCCAGCATCACCATCGGCGCGCGCGTCGATGCTGGAGAAATCATTCTTGCCTCGACTGAATCATACACGACCCCGACCGCGATGTTCGCCTTTAGCGGCAACGGCATTTCCGGCGTCCGCGCTGCGTTTCATCACAAGGCTAATGAACTGGCGGCGCAACCGATGGCGCCGCGCAAGGTGCACCTCAATAGCTGGGAAGCTTTGGGGTTCGATTTGGACCTCACAAGTTTGAAATGGTTGGCAGACAATGCGGCTGCGCTCGGTGTTGAGCGCTTTGTGCTCGACGATGGCTGGTTCAAGGGGCGTCGCGATGACACGACGAGTCTGGGTGACTGGTCACCGGATCCAAAGATGTTTCCTGACGGGCTCGGACCGTTGATCGAGTATGTCAAATCTCGTGACATGGATTTTGGCCTGTTGGTCGAGCCCGAAATGGTCAGCCCCGATAGCGACTTTTACCGCGATCATCCAGACTGGTGTCTTCAATTAACCGGGGCGCCGCGCGCTACCCAGCGCAACCAGCTCGTGCTGAATCTGGATCGGGCCGAGGTTGCAGAAGCGCTCTTCGAACGCCTCGATTCATTGCTGTGCGACTATGACATTGCCTATCTCAAATGGGATCATAACCGCGATCTATTTCCTTTGGCAGGCCAGGGCCTTGCGCAGACCCTCGCGCTCTATGCCTTGCTCGACAGGGTGCGCGCTGCTCATCCGCAGGTTGAAATCGAAAGTTGCGCAAGTGGTGGCGGGCGAGTGGACTTCGAAATTCTGCGTCGCTGTTCACGGTTCTGGGCGAGTGACAATAATGACGCGATCGAACGCTTGCGAATCAATCGGGGTTGGTTCCAGTTTCTGCCGCTCAGGGTCGTCGGCAATCATGTCGGCCCCAGCCCCAATCCAATCACCGGGCGGCGGCTCTCGATGGATTTCCGGGCCAAGGTTGCGCTGTTTGGCCATATGGGGGTTGAGGCGGACCCCGCCGCGATGTCTGAAAGCGAACGCAAGAGCCTCGCGACGCACATCGCGATTTACAAGGAGTGGCGCGCCGTTCTGCACGCAGGGCGGCTGACGGAGATTGAAAGTGCCGACCCTGGGATCTTCGGCTGGCTTTCCTGGAACGGCGATCAAGGTCTGGCCTTGGTTGCACAAACCGGGTTCGCAGACGATTTTAATGTGCCACCGGTGCGGCTGGTCGGGCTTCCCTTGCAAAACCGATATCGCGTCAGGCTGATCGAACCTTGGCCCGTTCGCGCCGCGCGCTCTCTTCCAAACGCGGACAAATGGCGTACGGGGCACGTTCTTTCGGGGCACGCACTTTCAGAAATCGGATTGCCCCTACCGCTTCGGCTCCCCGAAACCGCGTGGCTGATCGCCGTGGAGACCATTGATGAGTGAAACGATGCGACTGGGCGTCTGTTACTATCCCGAACATTGGCCCGAGGAATGGTGGGAAGATGATGCGCGTCGCATGGTTGCCATGGGGCTTTCGCGGGTGCGTATTGGTGAGTTTGCCTGGAGCAGGATCGAACCGGAACCGGGGCGATATGACTGGGGGTGGCTCGACCGCGCGGTCGAAACGCTACATCGCCATGGGCTGGGGATCATCATGGGGACCCCGACAGCGACGCCACCCAAATGGCTTGTGGACACCATGCCAGGCATGCTCGCGATCGACGCGCAGGGCAGGCCACGCACTTTCGGGTCGCGCCGCCATTATTGCTTTTCACATCGCGGTTATGCGCAGGCGTCTGCGCGCATTGTCGAGGCGATGGCCACACGGTACGGCTCGCATCCGGCAGTCGTCGCGTGGCAAACTGACAATGAATATGGCTGCCACGATACAGTGCTCAGTTATTCGGCCGCCGCACGTGATGCCTTTCGCGATTGGCTGGGCAATCACTATCAATCGATCGATGCACTCAACCTCGCATGGGGGAATGTCTTCTGGAGCATGGAATATCGATCATTCGCAGAAATCGACCTGCCAAATCTAAGTGTGACCGAACCCAACCCGTCACATATGCTTGATTTCAGACGCTTCTCATCGCATCAGGTCGTGCATTTCAATCGCCTGCAGTGCGACATACTGCGAAGCCGTTCGCCCGGGCGAGATATCGTCCACAATTTCATGGGCTTCTTTACCGAGTTTGATCACCATGCGGTCGGTCGCGATCTCGACGTCGCGGCGTGGGACAGTTATCCGCTCGGTTTTCTCGAACAATTCTGGTTCTCGGAAGAGGAAAAGAAGGCCTATTTGCGCCAGGGCCACCCCGATATCGCTGCATTCCATCATGACCTTTATCGCGGCTGCACACAGCATGGCCGCTGGTGGGTGATGGAGCAGCAACCAGGCCCGGTAAACTGGGCGCGTTTCAACCCGGCGCCATTGCCCGGAATGGTGCGGCTCTGGACGCTGGAGGCAATGGCGCATGGCGCTGAGCTGGTCAGCTATTTCCGCTGGCGTCAGGCGCCGTTCGCGCAGGAGCAGATGCATGCCGGCCTGCTCCGACCCGACCGCGTGGATGATGTTGGCGCGCACGAGGCGCAGCGGGCTGCATCCGATATCGCAACAATCGGCCCGGCTGGCGCGGCTCCCAAGTCAGTTGCGCTGATCTTTTCGTATGAAAGCGACTGGGTGACGAGCATTCAGCCGCAAGGCCGCGGGTTCAGTGCACTGAGACTGGCCTTCGAATTCTATTCGGGGTTGCGTCGGCTTGGGTTGGATGTGGATATCCTCTCGCCTGGTGCCTCGCTTGACGGATACGGGATGGTCGTGATCCCTTGTCTTCCGATCCTTCCGGATGGAATGGTTGCGCAATTGTCGGCGTTCGACGGGCCAATCGTGATCGGGCCGCGAACGGGCAGCAAGACCGAAACCTTTTCAATTCCAATCGACCTCCCGCCCGCCGCGCTCCAGTCGCTCATTCCGATCAAGGTGGTGCGGG
>JANLQV010000067.1:0-3062 GCA_031368025.1 Sphingomonadales bacterium
CACGGCATCGCATCATAGGCAGGGCGGCCGTTTTGGGAGCCATAATCGGGAAACTGGTCGATCAGGTTTGCTGCATAGTCACGCCAGCCGATTTCGCGCAGGAACGGCTCTGCTCCGTTGCCCGCTGCTTTTGACGCGTGGTGCCAGATCATCGCGGGACTGATCTCGCCGAAATGCAAATGCGGGGAGAGCCGCGAAATGCCCGCGGTCGAGGGCAGGTTTCGCGCTGCGTCATAACGCGAGAGCTGTGGCAGAAATGCGCGGAGCGCCTTGCGCGCGCCGTCCTCTCCGGGGCGCCACGCGGTAAATCCGCCGCTCCAATCCGGCGAGGTGGGCAGAAGATCCCAATCGTCGAGTGTTTCCGAACATAAGTCCGCCACACCTGCGATATTTTCGGGCGGTGCGAGCGGCCGAGGCGGTGGCATGCGTTCAAGCAACGCCTTCCACCACGGCGTAAAGACACGGTAGCGCGTTCCCCCGCCCGTCAGGAGCGACGCGGGCGGCGCAAGCCGGTTGCCATCATGCAGGACCAGTTCGATCTCCGCGCCCAATTCAGACTCCGCTTCGCGCCACCAGGGTTCATAGTGACAATTAGCATATACCCGCGCTGCGCCTGTTTCGGTTGCAAGGCGCATCAGCTCGGCGATGCAATCGCCGCGCCGCAGGATCAGGGCCACACCCCTGTCGCTAAACGACTGGCTCAGACTGGCGAGCGAGTGATGCAGCCACCAGCGTTGCGCCGCGCCCATCCGGCGCTGGCCGGGCGCTTCATTGTCCAGGATGTAGACCGGAATGACGGGCCCCGCCAAACATGCCGCCACAAGCGCAGGCTGATCACCAAGACGAAGGTCCTGGCGTAGCCAGAGAAGGGATGGGGTGGGCATGAGCGCCAGATGCCTCGTCTCCGGGAAGCATTCAAGCCCAACGGCACCTTTCGGGCTTGAGTCGGATTCCTCCAACCAGAACCTTCGTTAAGGCAGGGTAGAGGGCATTGGAAAAAATTGGCGCGCCCGGAGCGATTCGAACGCCCGGCCCTCAGATTCGTAGTCTGATGCTCTATCCAGCTGAGCTACGGGCGCGCGGTGAGGTGCCTTTAGGCGGGGGAAATGCGATGCGCAACCCCGTTGCGGCGGAAAAGAAGCGCGCCTAGGGATTGGAAATGATGAAGCATTTTCTGGTTGTCCTGATCCCTGCCCTGATTGCCGGTTGTGCCGCGCCGGGCGAATATCCCTCGCTTGCGAAGCGACCGTTTGAAAAGGCCCCTGCCAATCCGCCTTCCCCGCCGCCTGAAGTGGCAATACCGTCTGACCCTGCGCTTCTGGAGCGTGTCGCTGATGCGCTCAAACAGGCGAGAGAGGGCGTCAGCGATTTCGAGGCGGCTTTGCCTGTAGCGCGTGAGGCCGCAAAGCGTGGGTCTGGGATGGCCGAGGGCAGCGATCCCTGGATCAATGCTCAATTGGCCGTGTCGCGGCTTGAACGGACGCTGGAACCCGCACGCAATGCGCTGGCCGCGCTTGATGACGAGCGAAGGATCATCGACCGGCACCCTGGATCCCCCGACCATGCTGCCCTTGAGGCAGCGATTGCCGAGGTTGAAGCCATTGATATGCGCCAGTCGGCCAGGATCCGGGAATTGCTCGCGCTGCTCAGTTAGACTCAGCTGCGCTTTTGTGCGCAGCGCCATTGCGGACATAATGTGCGACCGCCATCTGGTTCCCCATCGACCAATGTTCGTCAAGCTCCCGCATGAAACGGGCAGGACGCCCGCCCCACATCTGCCCGGTCGGGACAATCTTGCCGGGCGTCAGCATCGCGCCAGCCGCAAGCATTGCATTTCGTTCCACCACACAGCCATCCATCACGATCGCGCCAAGCCCGACCAGCGCTCCGGTGCGGATTGTGCACCCGTGGAGCATCGCCATATGGCCAACCAGAGCATCGTCCTCGATGATCGTCGGGCGTCCATTCATCCCGCCTTCGGCCGAATCGCAGTGGATCACTGTGCCATCCTGCACGTTGGAGCGCGCACCCACATGGATGAAGTTTACATCGGCGCGGAGCACGCAATTATACCAGATGCTTGCGTCCGGTCCGATCTCGACATCGCCGATGATGCGGCATCCCGGCGCGATAAACGCCGTCGGATGGATGCGGGGCGTCTTGCCGTGGAGCGGGATGATGCTGATGTCGTTCATTTGTCCGTTCTATATGGCTTCAGGATCAAAAGGATACTGGCATGATCGTCAGTCCAGGGTTTGAAGCCGGGATGGGCCGCCAGCGCGCGCCATTCTTCCCCAGGATCGATTTCATAGAATTTCCTCCGCTGGCTGGGCTGGGCCTAATAGAGCCGGGTTGTGGATCCGCCGTCCACGGGCAGCGCGACACCGGTTACAAAGCTGGCCGCGTCCGACAGGAGCCAGGCGATTGCTTCGGCCACTTCGTTGGACTCACCGAGGCGATTCATCGCGGAATGACGGCCGATAACGGATTTCATCAGGTCTGGCTCCGCTTCAATATAGGGATCGACCATCTCGGAATGGCTGTAGCCGGGGCAGACGGCGTTCACGCGCAGCCCCTTGTCGCCATAGTCGATTGCCGCGGATTTGGTGAGGCCGATCACGCCAAACTTGCTGACGCTGTAGGGCGCGTGGCCCATGTCGCTGCCGCGAAGCCCGTAGATCGACGAGAGATTGACGATTGAGCCCCCGCCCGTTGCGAGCATCGCTGGTATTTCAAACTTCATGCACATCCAGACGGCCTTGAGGTTGGTATCGATCGCAACGTCCCAATTCTCCTCAGTGATATCCGCAAGTGGCGTCATCACCGCACCGATAACCCCGGCATTGTTGACCGCACCGTCGAGCCGGCCAAACCGGTCCAGCGCCGCCGCGACCATTGCCTCAACATCGGCGCGGCAAGTCACGTCGGTCCGGACAAACAGGCCCTCCCCGCCTTTCGCTTTGATTTGCTGCAATACGGCCTGCCCCTGTTCGGCGCGCCGTGCCGCAATGACCAGTTTTGCGCCCTTCGCGGCCAGATTCACCGCCGCGGCTGCGCCCAGC
>JANLQV010000005.1:0-2908 GCA_031368025.1 Sphingomonadales bacterium
CCGGGTTTATGGCGCCGAAAGCGATTTCTCGCTGACTTTAGGCGGCCTCACCCTGTCCGGGGCTGGTTCCTATATCGATGCCAAACTGACGAGCGATTTCTGCGAAGTGAATGCGGTAGGAAACAGCGTCTGCACGCCGGGTACCGCGCCTGCTGCGCCACGAGGCACGCGCTTGCCGCTTCAGCCACATTTCAAGGGCAGCCTCACTGCGCGCTACAGTTTTCCGCTGCTTTCACACAATAGTTTCTTCCAGGGCTCACTAAATTATCGTGGCAGCGCGCGCTCGCGATTGGTGACTGCTGAGCAAGGCCTGCTGGGTTCGACTCCCTCGTTCGCAACTGCCGATTTTTCGGTCGGCACAGACTTGGAAAAATGGAAAGTCGAACTGTTCGTGCAGAATGCCTTTGACAAGCGTGGCGAGTTGAACCGCACGGTTGCCTGCTCAGTTGGCCAATGCGCGCCCTTTGTCCGGTCACTACCGATCAAGCCACAGGTTTTCGGGATGAAGATCGGCACGCGATTCTGAGCACTGACGAGAATGCTTCAATGTTGAAACGCCTTGCTTCGATTCATGCACCGTCTGCGTACCGCGGCATCGGCCGTGCCAAGATCAACTCTTCGGTGGGGGCGCCACGCTGATCTTGACCGTTTCTCCCGAATTGCCCGGGAAGCCGGTGAAGATCGCTTCAACCAGATTGGGCACGAGATAGGTCAGTTTGTCATCGTTCGAGAGCGCTTTGGCACTGCCTTCGAAAACACGCTGCCCATCGGCCTTGCGGTTGATGATCATGCTGATCGTGCTGGTATAAACGGTATAACTTTCGACCTCGTCAAAGCCCGATCCAAACAGAAACGGATCGTTGAACCCATAAATGAACCCGCGTCGGCCAAAGCCGCCATAGTAAGGCCCATAATATGGAAAGCCCGACGCATAGTGGAGCCCGCCGAAGCCGCCAAAATAGGAGCCATAGCCAAAGCCGCTCCCGGGAACCGAGCGGATCTTCTCCTTTCCATTGTCAATCCCGTATCCGAAATTGACGATGAGGCTCGCTGCATCGGGGCTTGATGCGGGCTGGTAGCCCAATGCGGTCAGCTTTGAGCCAACCAGACCGGCATATTGCGAAAACTCAAGGCTGCCCGCGAGCTTGGGATCGCTCGCCTTCACAAAATAGCTCTGCCCCTGCGGCGCTGGCATCATCTGGAAACGGTTGACCTGCGCCTTGAACGGCGTCGCGGCACAGGCCGACAGGGCAACCAGCGCCAGCGGGGCGGCAAAACGGGCAATCAGATTGAAGCGCAACATCTTTTTAGCCTTTCGAACACGACTCGGGGCCAATGACCCTAACACTCCGAACCAATATCTGCGAGCCGTGCTGAACAAGGGTTGAATGCCCGCCGTTCGCTTCAGTTTCCACCTTAACGATTTGGCAGGCAGCGCCCCTTATAAGGCAGGTTGTCTTTTAAGGATCATCTCTATGTCCGGACTGACACAGATCGAAATAACCCTGGCCACATACAAGGCAATTGAGGCCGCACGGCTCTCCTTCGGCGAAAGCCATGACGAGATCATGCAGCGCGTCCTTGCCGCGCGACGACAGGCTGGCACGTCCCCGATCCGCGACGCGGCCCGCACCACCGCACCCGCCATACGCAAGCATGGCAATATCAGCGTCGACCTGTTCGGAAGGATCGTGCCTGTCGCCAATTTCAAGGCCGCCTATATCGCGATTCTGAATGCGCTCATGCGTCACAAGCCGAGCTTGTTCGAACTTCTGGCACATGAGGGCACAGCACGAAGGCGCTGGATCGCGCGATCAGCCGATGCTCTTTATCCGCATAGTCCGCACCTTGCCCGTGATCATGCTCTTGGGATCGGAAGCGACTGGTTCATCGATACGAATCTGTCACGCAAACAGATTGACCAGCGCCTTGAGGTTGCCGCACGGATCGCGGGATATCACTACCCGAAGGATATCGGAATCAGCGAAAATTCTGTGTCATTTGTGCCATAGCATCGGCCAAAAAGCTCTGAATCCGGTGAGCTAAGATTGACGAACCCCGTCGACTGACTCACAATCGCAAAAAATAATTCTGTCAGGGAGTTAAATCATGATTTTTCAGGCTCTTCCTGCGCGTCGCCACGCGCTTATGTTGCTTCTCGGCTCCACAATGCTGGCAACGTCGCCCGCCTTTGCACAAGCCGCTGCGGAAGAAGCTGTCGATTCGGGCGATGAAATCATCGTCACCGCGCAAAAGCGCGAGGAGAATCTGCAGAATGTTCCGATCAGCATTCAGGCGCTGAGCACCAAGAAGCTCGACCAGCTCAATGTTGCCGATTTCAACGACTTTGCTGCCTTGTTGCCAAGCGTCGCCTTCCAGACCGCCAGCCCCGGTTCTGCCAGAATCTATATGCGCGGTGTGGCGTCGGGAGGAGATGGCAATCACTCTGGCTCGCTGCCCAGCGTGGGCGTCTATCTCGACGAGCAGCCTGTCACGACCATCATCGGCGCGCTCGACGTGCATATATATGACATTGCCCGGATCGAGTCGCTCGCGGGGCCGCAAGGCACGTTATACGGCGCGTCTTCAGAAGCCGGAACGATCCGCATCATCACTAACAAGCCCTCGACCGCCGGGTTTGAAGGCCGTGTCGATGGCGAGGTCAATTCGGTCGCGCATGGCGGCGTCGGTGGCAAGCTTGAGGGCATGATCAACGCACCGCTGAGTGACAATGCCGCAGTGCGGATCGTCGGCTGGTACCAGCATGATGCAGGTTATATCGACAATGTCCCGGGCACGCGAACCTTTTGCGGCACACCCATACTTGACCCTCAGGATAACATCATCGGCTGCAACAAGGACGGTATATCGGTAAACAACAATGCAGTGGTCAAAAAGAATATCAACC
>JANLQV010000117.1:0-4006 GCA_031368025.1 Sphingomonadales bacterium
AACGAATTTGCACCTAGATTTTATACTGCAAGCCCAGCGACAGCGTGTATTTCGGGGCCAGCTGATAACCGTTTACACGCTGGTAGAGCGGAAGCTGCGCGATGCCGAAGGCTGAAAAATGGTCTCTGATCCGGGCCGAAAGACCGGGCGAGATATAAAGCTGCTCGCCGCCGCTATTGGGCCGGTCCGCATTGAGCCCGTGATCCTTCGCGGCCAGATGGAGATTGAGCTGGAGTTGCGGCGTAATCCCCTTCCACCCAGTGTAGCTGACCCCAGCGGAAAACGTGCCCGAGACGCCGGGGCGATACTCGGCGCGGTGGTTTAGGGGAATTTGCCCCTGGGCCTGCAACACGAAATCGAACGCTCCCGCGAGTTTGCCGAAATGATAGGCCCCGATGATCGCATCGAATGTACCCGAGCCGGGTTGCAACCCCCGATCAACATCGTTCCCGGCATCAGGGCCGCTCCGGAACGTCTGGCGGAATTTTCCGGTGGGGAGTTTCAGTCCGAACTGAATCCCGGTGATGCCCGGCCCGCCAAAGCCCTGAAAACGCGCCGTCGCCCGGATGTCGCCGATCCCACGTGTCCGCGAGGTGCTGATATTCGTCTCGCCCTCGCCGATCGTGCCATGCGGCCGCGAAAGGAACGGCACTTGCACGTTCAGCGCCCATGCCGGGCTGAACGCATGATCCACCGCGATTGTCACATAATGGTTGTAGGTGTGCTGTTCGATCTCGCGGTCGGTGGGCAAGGCAATGGCCGAGCGATCGACAACATCGCTGCCAGAGCGCAACTGGGTCTGCGGCACATCATCGTATCGCAGCGAGATCGTCGTTCCGGGTTGAGCGACCAGACCCTGGCTCAGCCAATCGGAGGTCAGGTTGCAGCCGCAGCTTGAACAAGCGAAGGCGGGGGTGGCCGACGAAATGGCGAGGAAACACGCAGATGCGCGCATGATTTTGTTGAACGACATATGGGAATCCTGAGCTGAAAGTGTGATTCACCACGCCCGAAAAGCGCGGCGCGAAGTTCAGTTCAGGAAAGGAGGTCCGCGTGCCGGTGGCGGCGGAGCGGCAAGACCCCGCCCCACGGAGATTTGTTGTCGCGCAAATGGCGCGATGGGCGCGCGATTAAAGACGGCTGCGATGAACACCCCCAGCGCCAATGCGCCAAAGGCTAGGCCAAGGGTGGAAAACGCGCAAAAGCCTGTGGATTTACCGCTCTTGTCCGGCGATGTCTTGTGGATCTTGCCGTCGGCATCGACCCATGCTTCGGACATGCCGGTGCCCGTGCAGAGCGTGATCGTCGGATGACCCGCATCGTAGGACGGCATCCAGCCAGCGGGAACCAGCACGCGGACAGCCAGTGCCAAAGCGACAAGCGCGAGCAGAAGGCGCTGCCTTGTCTGACTGATTCCCCGAGTCATGAGCATGCCTTTGTGTGCCTCAGCAATTTCTGGCAACGAGCCTTAAGCGAAAAGGGTGAAGAAACCCCGCGCGCGCGACGTGGCGAACACAAAGCCGATCGGAAACCCGGCTCAGCGCGAATAGAGGTAGGTCACGCGCTGCTGCTGCCCACCACAACCGAGTCCGCCGTCTGGCCGGAATTGTTGTTGATACCGAAATCCCTTGATCTGCTTGACCGTCGGATCGCCAAACACAAAGGGTGGAAACGATATCAACGGACGCTCGTTGAGTGTCTTGCCGTCAGCATCAATATCGAATTCGATCACAGTCCAGCCGCCAAAACCCCAATCGAGCGCCTCTCGCGGATAATCGCTATCGCTTATCGAGCCTCCCTTTTGTCGTGGTCTGGCGTCCACCAGCGCGCATTGTTGTGCGGATAGGCCGGTTCTTGCATATAAAGAACGCGCGTCTTCCAACTTACCATCTGCATATTCCAAATTGGCGAGCCGGGTGAGCGCCCCAACCCTCAATGGGTCATTCGCCGGTAATGACGTTTCATTTGCCACTGGCTCGATGAACGCACGTCCAACCTTTCTCTGATCCCCAATCGAAAGCGAGTCGTACAACGCCAGCGCCAATGCGCTTCGCGCAGTCACATCCGATGCGATCCCGGGTTCTGCCAATGCCGCACCAAGCCGGCGCTGATAGTCACCGACGGTGCCGTTCGCAGCCGTCCATTGCATCATGTCGGCTGCCGCCAGCTCAAAATAGGCGAGTACGTTTCCCGGCGCAGAGTGCGCGCGCGCGATTTCCAATGCTCGCGCCAAGAACAGTTGAGACTCGTCGGAAGAAATCACCCTGCTCCTTCCCAAGTCCAAAAGTACCGGGACGAGCTGGATTGAACCCATGCCATCATGCGCTTCGCGTCCAGCCAATTCAGCGCGAAGCCCAGCCAGCGCCCGCGCATCACCGCCCTGTTGCGCCGGAATATCTCGCACTGATTTTGCTGTTAGCCATTCGTCAACCGCTGGCCAAAGCATGTCGAGAGTTTGCGGGCGATTGAACACGGTCGAGCAGCGCATCTCGAGCCGTGTCTGCGACCGGAAAAACGGAATCACCAATTTCAGTTCCTCTGCGCTCCACGACCAACGTGAAACCGCGCGGGCAAATTCGACCGCCACTGTTGGTTTGCCACTGAAATAGATCGGCACCGCCCTGCCAACGCTGCCATCGCCTCGGATAGAAAACTCTACCACCGCCACGTCGTCCGGGCGCGGGCCGTTGGCGCCGCCGCAAGGTGGCGGGTTCATTTCCTTGCCAAGGCTGAAACCCTGCCCCGCCTGCATGGCGGCCCCTGTATAGGCAAGATACTCACGCGCCTTGTCGGGAAGGTGGGCCCGCAAAGCGGCAATCGCGGCCTCCGATCGCGCCGCTATATCGAGCGCGTTGGTTTTAGCAGATGACAAGCCTCCAAGCAGCTTGATCGCGAGATCCAGTTCCGTCCGTGCCTCGGGAATCTCGCCGAGATTGAGCAGCGTTCGACCACGCAACTGGTGCGCCACGCCGAGCCATTCCCTGTTCGCCGTGGGCACGGTCGCCAGCAGTGTCAGGTCCGCGCCGGAATCCGCAAGCGCCTGTTGAGGATCGACAAAAATCCCGACCCGAATGAGGCGATCATAAATGATCACTTTTTCAGTCGAAGACGTTGACGCATTGAAGACAGTCCGGAAACGCGAAACGGCAGTCGCATAGTCAAAGCGCCGTTCTGCAATATCTCCCAAAGCCAAAAGGCCAATCCACACCTCGTCATGCAGGCTTGCATCATCCGAAGGCAATTTTGCGAGCGCCGCCGAAATCAGCTGCTCGGCTTCGTCGGGCCGTTCCAGATTTGAGAGGGCCACCCCTTTGCGTAACCTGACAAGTGCAAGGCTTTTCGGATTCACCTTCGCAGATGACAAAAGCCGCGCCTCCAATCGCGAATAGATATCCAGTGCTTTTGTCCACTCTCTGGCAGATGTGGCCACGGCGCCGGCATCGAACTCTTGCTGCACACTGAGCTGGACCGTTGGCGGCGCGGGCGGAGCGGAAGACGCCAAAACATCCCGCGCAAGAGTTGGGGTTGAAAGGATCGCAGATGCAGCGATCAAACAAAGGCCAGATTTCATGAACAAAAACCCCGACGATCAATGCAACCAACCAAAACCAGATGAACAGTCAAATGCAAGGCAATTCAAGCAATGACGATGCTATCGGAGAAAACGAAAGCGCCAGAGGGTCTGTAAGCCGGGTTTTGTCCAGGCGGCGAACCGCCCTGTGCGACCATTCCTCTAGACGACGGATTGCTCCGCCGCTCAAGCAACCAACCCGGGCGACTGGCAGGAGGATGCCATGCGCCGCCCCTATTCGGTCTTGCTCCCGGTGGGGTTTGCCCTGCCACCTCTGTTACCAGAGGCGCGGTGCGCTCTTACCGCACCGTTTCGACCTGGCCGGCACGAATGCGCGGTGGTTTGTTTTCTGTGGCACTTTCCCTTGGGTTACCCCAGCCGGACGTTATCCGGCACCGTTCCTCGCTGGAGCCCGGACTTTCCTCCCCTGCGCAG
>JANLQV010000009.1:0-8085 GCA_031368025.1 Sphingomonadales bacterium
ACAGGGTGATTTTCTTTGTGTTTTTGCGCTTGGCAGGTCGATCAAGCAGAGGCTTGCGATAGAGCATGGGCACCGATCCAATACCGAGCAGGCCCAGAATCAGGCCCGCACGTGAACCAGTGACCAGCAACAACGGGATAATTACAGCACCAGCGACAAGCGCGATCCAGCTCCGGGTTCGATGTTGCTCGACCGTCCGTATCGCGCTTGAAGCATAAACCGCCAACATCGGAAACAGGCAGGCTAGGAGTATTGCCTGATGGTTGCGATTGGAAAACAAGCCTACGGCGGACTCGCTGTTTGTGACATTGTAGAGATACAATACGCCGCCGGGAGTTCCAACAACTTGCAGCATGCCGAGCAGTCCGCTGGCCAGTCCAACCACAATGAACACAAGCAGGAGCTGGAAACGCTGTTCCCGCGTTATCTGAACTGCGAGCAACAAAACGGCGAGCGGGACGAACAGGGAATAAAAGGCGTTCCAAGTTGCCGAAGGGACCATGCTGATCGGGCGCCAGACTGAACCCAGTCCAGCCAAGCGATCCACCTCGACGAGCAAGTCCCGGCCCGGGAGATGGCTCCAAATCGAAGGCGGCAAGGGAACCAGATGAGCGCTGACCAACAGGAAAATGGCAGTCATCATGCCCAACACAAATTGAAAGTCGCGAATATGGCCCCGTCGCAAACCCCAAAGGCCATAAGTCACCACGAGGACAGCAACCGGCCTCAAAAGCACCAATGATTGAATGTCTGGGCGCGAACCACCGCCGGTCAGGAAAACGAGGCCCAGAAAGCCGCACAATATTATATAGGGCCAGGGTCTTTCCCGATTAGGAAACTTGGGGCGCGCCATTCAATCCAACATAACACGATGAGCAAGCGGCACTCCGGAGCGGGAGAGGCGCAGCATTGAGAGCACGCCTTTAGGGGGTGAATTTTGGGTGTCAACCATAACGCCCATTACTGCTTTTTATTGAAAATTTGCGGCATTTCCAGTCATTCCCTAGAACGGCTTCATATCGGATTTCGGCTTTTGGTATGGATCGCAAGCGGGCGCAGATGGCATATTCTTCATGTAAAATACTTGTCACTGGCGGTGCCGGCTTCATCGGTTCAGCGCTGATTCGCCACCTGATTGCAGATACCACCCATAGCGTCCTCAACGTTGATGCGCTCACCAATGGCGGCGGGTTGGCTTCCCTTGCAGTCGTATCGGGATCAAGCCGCTACGGTTTTGAATGTGCCGATATCTGCGACCAGCCTCGTATGGCAGAAATCATTGCCCGATTTCGACCGGATGTCATCACGCACCTCGCGGCGGAAACCCACGTTGATCGCTCAATCGATGCACCTTCGGTTTTCGTCCAAACCAATCTTGTTGGCACATTTGCGCTGCTTGGTGCGACGCTCGACTATTGGCGGGGGCTGGCACAGCATGAACAAGCAGGATTCCGCTTCCACCATATCTCGACTGACGAAGTTTTCGGATCCCTTGGCTCTGGCGGTTCATTTAGCGAAGGCACTGCGTACGATCCGAGATCGCCTTATTCTGCGTCCAAGGCGGGCTCAGATCATCTCGTGAGGGCCTGGTATCATACCTATGGTCTGCCGGTGCTGATCACAAACTGCTCCAACAACTATGGGCCGTATCAACTTCCCGAGAAGCTGATCCCGTTCATGATCGCCAAATGCCTCGCCAGTCAGGAGTTGCCGGTATACGGCAACGGCCACAATGTCCGCGACTGGATTCATGTCGACGATCATGTTCGCGCACTTGAGGCGGTATTCGAACGCGGCACTGTTGGAGAGACTTATCTTGTCGGCGCACGCTGCGAATGGACAAACCTTCAAGTTGTCCAAACGATTTGTGACGTAATTGATCGATTGAAGCCTCGCAGTGATGGCTTGTCTCGCCGGGAACAGATTATATTTGTAGCCGATCGCCTTGGTCATGATTTTCGCTATGCAATCGATCCGTCGAAAATTGAGAAAGAACTGGGCTGGCGGCCGAAAGAAGACTTTGAGGCAGCCATGGAAAGAACAATCCGCTGGTATGTCGAAAACGAAGCATGGTTGAAGGCGGCCCAACCCAGCATAGGTCGCATCTGAAGGAAACAACGACCGACATTCTGTTTTGTGCCTTGAGCCAACTCGCTTAAGGCTGCGTGCGTGATGAACACTCCTACAACAAAGCCTCGCATCCTGACTGTTTTCGGGACGCGACCCGAAGCCATCAAGATGTTCCCGGTCGTCCATGCCTTGCGCGCGTCGAACAGGATAGAATCACGGGTCGTGGTCACCGCCCAGCATCGCGGAATGCTCGATCAAGTGCTCGAGATGGCGGGCATCGTGCCGGATGTCGATCTTGATGTGATGCAGGCTGATCAATCGCTTGACGAATTGATGGCTCGATTGGTGACTGGGCTTGGCAAGATCCTCGATGTCGAGAAACCAGACCGCATCCTGGTTCACGGCGATACGCTGACGACGATGGCGGCTTCACTCGCAGCCTATTTCCGCAAGATTCCAGTGGGGCATGTGGAGGCGGGGTTGCGCAGCCACAATATCTACCAGCCTTGGCCAGAGGAAGTGAACCGCAAGGTCACTGGCGTGATTGCGGACATGCATTTTGCACCGACCCAAATGGCTAACGATGCGCTGATCGCGGAAAATGTCCCTGCCGGGAGTATTCATATTACCGGGAATACCGTGATCGATGCACTGCTGAACACGGCAAGACGGATCTCGGATGAACCGCAGTTGGCCTCGGGCCTTGATGCCCTTGCCGGTCGTTTCGCAGGACGAAGGATTATCGCCGTCACAACCCACAGGCGTGAGAATTTCGGGGATGGCATGAACAGTATTGCGGAAGCCATTGCCGAAATTGCGGGCCGCGAGGATGTCGCGGTGATCTTTCCGGTTCACCCCAACCCCAATGTCCGGCCTGCAATGGAAGCGGCCCTGGCCGGGCTGGGCAATGTTGCGATGATCGAACCGCTCGACTACCCCCATTTCGTCCGGCTGTTGGGGATGGCCGAACTTGTGCTGACGGACTCGGGCGGGGTTCAGGAAGAGGCGCCCGCGCTCGGCAAACCAGTGCTGGTGATGCGCGAGACGACCGAGCGGCCCGAAGGGATCAGTGCGGGCACAGCATTACTCGTCGGCACTGATCGCCAAAGGATCGCTACCGAAATATTCAGGCTTTTGGATGATAAGGCGGCCTATGCTGCCATGTCGCGTGCGCATAATCCCTATGGCGACGGCAAGGCGGCGGAACGGATTGCAAGGATTGTCGTTGATGCCGCTTGATGTTGACACCAAGGTATCTGTCATTGGCCTTGGCTATATCGGACTTCCAACCGCTGCCCTGATCGCGCGTTCGGGCGCGCAGGTGCTGGGCATCGATGTGTCGGCCCATGTTGTCGACACGATCAACAACGGGAAGGTCCATATAGAGGAAGTCGATCTGGACGGGCTCGTGCAGGCCGTGGTCTCGCGCGGGACGCTGCGCGCGTCGACAGTCCCCGAAGAAGCGGATGTCTTCGTGATCGCGGTGCCGACGCCGGTTGGGCCGGAACATGCGCCGGATATCAGCCATGTGCTGCAGGCAGCCCGAATGATCGCGCCGGTTCTGAAGGTCGGTAATCTGGTGATCCTTGAATCAACGTCGCCGGTTGGAACGACGGAAGCGATCTGCCGTCTGCTCGCCGGATTGCGCCCCGATCTCGCAGTGCCGGGTTGCACCGATGCGACGCCCGATCTCTTCATTGCCTATTGCCCGGAGCGGGTTCTGCCCGGGCGGATCCTGTTCGAACTTGTCAACAATGATCGCTGCATTGGCGGCGCCACGCCGCGCTGTGCGCGCAAGGCGATGACCTTTTACCGCAATTTCGTGCGTGGCGAATGCGTGACCACTACGTCCAAGGCGGCAGAGATGGTGAAGCTCGTCGAAAACAGCTTCCGCGACGTAAACATCGCCTTCGCCAATGAACTCTCGATGATTGCCGACCGGATGGGGATCGACGTCTGGGAAGTGATCCGCCTTGCCAACCGTCATCCGCGCGTCAATATTTTGCAGCCCGGCCCCGGCGTGGGCGGACATTGCATTGCAGTTGATCCGTGGTTCATCGTGCACGGCGATCCGGAAAAGGCGCGGCTGATCCGGACAGCGCGTGAGGTGAATCTCGACAAGACCGACCATGTAATCGCGCGGGCGATAGCGATGATCGAAGCCATGCCCGGAGCGTCCGTCGCTTGCCTCGGGCTGGCGTTCAAGCCCAATATTGACGATTTTCGCGAAAGCCCCGCGGTTCAGGTGGCGGCGGAACTCGCGCACCGTTTCAAGGAACGCATCCGGCTTGTGGAGCCTTATGCACGCGCACTGCCGTCTGCATTCGATGGCTCAGGCGCAAGCCTGATCGATCTCGATTCCGCGCTGGCGGAGTGCAATATCTTGATCGTGTTGGTCGATCATGATGTCTTCAAGGCGGTATCGAGCGAAGAGTTCGTGGATAAGGCCGTCTATGACACGCGGGGCATTTGGTAGGCACCGCGCCGTCCCCCATTGCGTTTCCCACCCAACGGAATATCACTCCTGATCAGGGATGGACTTGTTCAAGGTTCAGGAGATTCTCATCATGAAATGCACATTCGCGCTTGGCTGCCTTGCGGCGGCACTGTCCTCGACTGCTTTTGCTCAGGTTCCCTCCAGTGAACTGGCCAAGCCGCCCGCCGATGCGCGGCACTTCATCATCGAATCGACCGGGGGCAAGCATGGCGAGTCCTGGCTATGGGTCGCGGCGGACGGCACGCGGATGGCACGTGAGAGTCTGAACCTGCGCGGGCAGGTGTGGGAACTGGATTCGAGCGGGAAGAGCGGGATAGACGGAATGCCGGTCAGCCTCATCATCCGGGGCGTCACCCCGCAGGGCGATGCGGCTGAGACGTTTGACATTACAGGCAGCACCGCGAAATGGAAAAGCCCGGTCGATAGCGGCAGCGCAGCCTATAGCGGCAAGGCGTTTTATTCGTCGCAGGGTGGACCGATTGATACCACCGCCTGGTTCCTTGAGCGGCTTTTGGCCTCACCCGACCGGACGATGGCGCTGCTTCCCGGCGGCAAGGCCCACGCAACCAAGGTGACGAGCCTTGATGTCGGTGAAGGCGCTGCCAAGCAGACGATCAATCTTTGGAGCGTTACCGGCATCAGCAATTCTCCGACGCCGATCTGGGCGGACAGCCATGACAAATTCTTCGCGCTGACGGTCGGGCTGGCCTGGCTCCCCGAAACCTATGCGGGCGAACTTGCTAAGCTCGACAAGGCGCAGGCTGCTGCGGTTGCGGCGCAGGGGCCGGGACTGTTGAAGGCACTGCTCAGGACGCCAGAAGGCCCGGTTGCGTTCACCAATGTCCGGGTTTTTGACGCTGACGGTCTCAAATTCGTCCCCGGCCAGACGGTGGTTGTGGACAAGGGCCTGATCGTCGCGGTCGGCCCCGCCGCCAAGATCAAATTTCCCATGCGCACACAGATTATCGACGGGCGCGGCAAGACGCTGATCCCCGGCCTGTGGGATTGTCACATGCATGTCGGGGACGATTATACAGGCTTGCAGGAATTGTCGCTGGGTGTGACCTCGGTTCGCGATCCGGGCAATAACGACGATCTGACGATTGACCGCCGCACCCGCGCGGCGGCGGGGCAGTTGCTCGCGCCAAATGTCTATCCCTCATCGCTGATCGACGGGAAGGGGCCTTACACTGCGCAGGTCGCCAATGTCGCGACGAGTGAGGCGGAAGCCATCGCGATTGTTGACAAGGCGAAGGAGAAGAAATTCACAGGTGTCAAATTCTACGGCACGTTCAACCCTGCATGGCTGCCCGCCGCGATTGCCGAGGCGCACAAGCAGGGGCTTCATGTCCACGGCCATATCCCCGCCGGGATCCGCCCGATGGAGGCGATCCGTGACGGTTATGACGAAATCACTCACATCAACTGGGTGATGATGCAGGCGATGCCCGACAGCGTGATCCCGGTTTCAAACGGCATCGCGCGCTTCGAGGGGCCCGGGCGCTATGCCAAAGATGTCGATCTTGATGGCCCGGCGATCAGCGAGATCGTCGGGGCGATGGCGGCGAAGAAAATCTATAGTGACCCGACGATGGTTGCATTCGAAGGGCTGTATGTGCCCGATAATGGCGAACTCTCCCCTTCTTACGCGCCGTTCGTCGGTACCCTGCCGCCCACCACCGAGCGTAGTTTCAGGAGCGGCGGTTTTGCCGTGCCCAAGGATCTGACCCGCGCCGATTATCGCGCAAGCTGGGCGAAAATGGTCGCCCTGCTTGGCAAGATGCACAAGGCAGGTGTGCCGATTATCGCTGGAACCGATGGTTCGGGGATTGAGCTGATCCATGAACTGGAAATCTATCTCCAGGCCGGGTTCACGCCCGCCGAAGCCTTGGCCGCAGCCACGATTGTTCCAGCCCGGCTGGTCGGGCAAGACAAGAGAACCGGCTCGATCCGGGTTGGCAAAATTGCCGATCTTGCGCTCGTTGAAGGCGATCCTTCGCTGCGGATCGGCGATTTGCGCCAGACCCGGACGGTGATGCTCGGCGGAAAGCTGCTCGATGCCGATGCGCTCAGGGCAGCAGCCGGTTTTTCGGGGCGGCCGAAATGACCCGGTCGTGAGCAAGATTGGCGATTTTCTCAAACGGCTTGGCCCCGGTCTCATCACCGGGGCGGCCGATGATGATCCCAGCGGGATCGGGACGCACAGTCAGGTTGGTGCGCAGTTCGGCTATGGCCTGGCCTGGACTTTCGTCCTCAGTTTCCCGTTGATGGTGGCGATCCAGCAGGTCGCGGCAGAGATTGGCCGGGTGACGGGTGCCGGAATTTCGCGCAATCTGCGGCGGCATTATCCCAAGCCAGTTTTGTGGTCGGTCGTAACGCTGTTGCTGGTCGCCAACGTGATCAATCTGGGCGCTGATTTGAGCGCAATGGGCGCGGCGCTGGCATTATTGGTTGGCGGCGATATCGCGCTTTACACTTTGTTGTTCGGGATTGTGTGTGTCGTCCTTGAAGTCGTGCTGAGTTATCCGCGCTATGCCGCGATCCTCAAATGGACGACGCTTTCGCTGTTCACCTATGTCGCGGTGGTCGCGGTTGCGGGTGTGCCGTGGGGGCATGCGCTCAGGTCGCTGGTGGTGCCCGAACTGCAATGGAACGCGGCTTATGCGACCGCGTTTGTTGCGATCCTCGGCACAACGATCAGCCCCTATCTCTTCTTCTGGCAGGCTGGACAGGAGGTTGAAGAGCAGCATCGGCATCACGCGAAACCCTTATGTATCACGCCCAAGGAGGCTGGGCCGGAACTGGCCCGGATCCGCATCGACACACTAATCGGAATGGCGTTCAGCAGCATCGTCTCGCTGGCAATCGTCTTCGCGACTGCGGCAACGCTCAATGCGCACGGGATAACCGATATTGCGACGTCGGCGCAGGCGGCGGAAGCGCTGCGCCCGATCGCCGGACAATTTGCCTTCGCGATGTTTGCCCTCGGCATTATCGGAACCGGGTTGCTGGCGGTACCGGTTCTGGCCGGATCAGCAGCCTATGCAGTCACTGAAATGGCTGGCGTCGCGGGCAGCCTTGATGCAAAACCGCTCAGCGCCCGCTTATTTTATGGAACCATTGCCGCAACCACGCTTGCTGGGGCATCGCTGAATGGCGTTGGCATCGATCCGGTCCGCGCACTCTATTGGGCAGCCGTCGTCAATGGCGTTCTGGCTGCGCCCTTGATGTTTGTCATGATGCTCATTGTCCGCAATCCGCGCGCGATGGGGAGGCTGACTTTGTCGAATAGATCAACACTCCTGGGATGGACGTCAACGGCGGTTATGTTTTCGGCAACGATCGTTTTCTTTGCCTTTGTCTTGTAGGCCGGCAATCGGTCAATCCTCTTCCGGCCCCAATCCCGCGTCAAGATCGCGCGGGCGGATGAAGCGGGTCAGTCGGGCAGACCCTTCCTTGATCCCGGCCCAATTTTCGACGTCGAACTGAAGCTCCGCAATACTGGCGGTCGGGAATTT
>JANLQV010000131.1:0-4015 GCA_031368025.1 Sphingomonadales bacterium
CGGCCCAATTTTCGACATCGAACCGAAGCTCTGCAATGCTGGCGGTCGGGAATTTGGCTTCCAGCTCATCGCGCAATTCATCGCCGCGCGCATCGGGGACGAGCATGAGCGCTAGGTCTTCAAGCCCGGGATTGTGCCCGCACATCAGCACGGTCGCATCCTCATTGGGCAAATCATGAACCACATCGAGCAGCGTCGTGCCCGAGGCGAGGTAAATCCGCCGATCCCAATTGGGGTGGAGGATGCGGCCATAGCCTTCCCAGAACCCGTCAAGCGTCTCGGTGCAGCGCACGGCGGGGGAGGAGATGACATGATCCCAGTCAAGGCCAAGGCTGAGCGCATGTTCGCCCATCAGCTTCGATCCCTTGATCCCGCGTTCACTGATCGGCCGATCAAAATCGCGCGAAACGGGCGAATCCCAGCCGGACTTGCCGTGGCGGAACAGGGTGAGCGTTTTCATGAGGTGAGGTGATGCCCCAATTGCGTTGCAGTGGGAAGACGTGATCGTGCCCCAACCATTTCCGCCACCCGCGCTGCCGCTTCGTCGAGCGTCACCCGGTGGATCGGTGTGCCGGGCGGGAAGGCGGTCAAAAGGCGGGAGGGCATCGCGGCGGACAGCAGGACGAACACGCCGTGATCATCGGCGCGACGGATCAGGCGACCGAACGCCTGCGCCAGCCGGGCGCGGATGATGCGGTCATCATAGGCCGAACCGCCGCCCGCCGCTTTGCGCGCGGCGTGGAGCACGGTCGGCTTGGGCCAGGGCACGCCTTCCATGATGACTTGCCGGAGCGATTCCCCCGGCACATCAACCCCGTCTCGCAAAGCATCGGTGCCGAGCAAGCTGGCGCGTGGATCGTCGCGGAAAATGTCCACCAGCGTGCCGGTATCAATCGGATCGACATGCTGGGCATAGAGCGGCAGGCCATCTCGCGCGAGCCGGTCGGCAATCCGGGCATGAACCGCGCGCAGCCGTCGGATTGCAGTGAACAGCCCGAGCGTCCCTCCCCCCGCCGCCGCAATAAGTCTGGCATAGGCACCCGCGAGCTGCGGCACATCGCCACGCTTGATGTCGGTCACAATCAGGACGGCGGATTGCTTGGCATAGTCGAACGGGCTGGGCGCAGCGAAATGATGGGTGATGCCCTCCAGATGGAATGTGCCGGTCCGCGCTTCGGCTGCGGCCCAATCCTCTCCGCCGCGCAAGGTGGCCGATGTGATGACCGCGCCGTGCGCCGGCTTGAGCACGGCCTGTGCGAACGGCCGGGTGGGGTCGAGCCAGTGGCGGTGGAGCCCGATATCGGTTTCGCGACCCTCGATCCGGTCAACCGCGAGCCAGTCAACAAAGTCGGGATCGGCCGGGCCGCCAAGGCGTGAGAGCAGCGATACCCAGGCGACCAGCGCATCGCGCCGCCAGCCCAGGCTCGCAATCGCGCCGTCGATCCGCGCGCGTGCCGGGCCATCGAGCCAGTCGGGCGCATCCTCCAGCACAGCCTCAAGCCGACGCCCGAGCGCCACGAGCGGGCGCAATATGGCATCGAGCGCGATCACTGCGGGTTCAACGGCGGCAATGGTCGGGCCGTCGAGCCCCGCCGCTTCGGTTTCAAGACCATAGCCTGCGTCCGCCGCATCGGCACGCGCATAGACCTGCCCCCGGACGGCTGCGAGCAGCGCCTCGACAGGGCCGAATGGGCCACCTTCCGCAATCCTCTGGAGCCAGCCATCGGACGGGAGCGCGCTGGCAGCATGGGCGGCGGCGGAAATCGCATTGCCGCCTTCCCCGTCATAGCTCGCCACATCGGCCAGTCGGGCCGCCAGACCGCGCCGCCGCCCCTTGGAACGGCCTTCGGGGCCGATGATCCAGCGCCTGAGTTCAATCGCTTCCCGGCCCGTCAACGCGGCGGCAAACATCGAGTCCGCGGCATCGGCCAGATGATGGCCTTCGTCGAACACGATCCGCGTCGGCGGGTTGCCGCTTTCGCGCCCGCGCGCGGCATTGACCATCACCAGCGCATGATTGGCGATGACGAGATCGGCATGGGCGGAGGCGCGGGCGGTACGCTCGATAAAGCATTTCCGGTAATGCGGGCATCCGGCATAGACACACTCGCCGCGCCGGTCGGTCAGCGCGGTCGCGCCGTTGCGGCGAAAGAGAGTGGGGAGCCAGCCGGGCAGATCGCCGCCCACCATATCGCCATCGCGGGTATAGCCTGCCCAGCGCGCGACCAGTTGCGCGAGGATCGCAGCACGGCCCGCAAAACCGCCCTGCAATGCGTCTTCGAGGTTGAGCAGGCAGAGATAATTCTCCCGCCCTTTGCGGACAACGACCTTGGCCGCGCGGATCGCCGGGTCGGGATAAAGCCGGGCGCTTTCGGCATCGAGCTGGCGTTGCAGCGCCTTGGTGTAGGTCGAAACCCAAACCGCGCCGCCAGCACTTTCGGCCCAGAGCGAGGCGGGGGCGAGATAGCCAAGGGTCTTGCCGATCCCCGTCCCGGCTTCTGCCAGCACCAGGTTCGGGCTGTCCCGGCGCTGGCGCGGGGCAAACGCATCCATTGTTGCGGTGGCATAATCGCGCTGGCCGGGGCGCTCCTCGGCGCCCTGTCCGGTCAGGCTGTCGAGCCGGTTGAGCACCTCATCCGCGTTCAGGGTCACGGGGCGCGGGGCGGGGCGGGCGGCACTTTCCTGCCATTCGGGCAGTTTGGAAAACAACCAGCGTTCGGCCTGTGCGGGTTTGGCGATCCGCTCACTGACAACCGATGCCCACGGCCAGCGCAGCCGAGCGAGCGATCCGGCCGAAGCCCAAGCGCCTTCGCGCTCCGGCCAATCGGGTGCGCCCAACCGATCGATCAGGATCGCCGCCGCGCGCGGGAGGAGGGCCGCCGCTGCTTCATCATCCTTGGGCGCTTCAAGCCCCAGCGCCGCCGCCAGCCCCTTGGGCGTCGGCACCATGAAGCGCGCGGGGTGGATGAAAGCGAACAGTTCAAGCAGGTCGAGCCCCGACAGTTCGGCATAACCCAGCCGTTCGCCGACAAGGGGTGCATTGAGCAATATCATCGGCGTTTCCGCCGCCTTGGCAATCGCTTCGCCGCGCCCAACGCCGCGCACTGTGCCGTCGGGCGAAGCAATCCAGATGCCGGCATGGCTAGCATGTAGGGCTGGATAGGGAAACGGTGGCATGGGCTCCGCTTGGCCCAGCCGGAACGAAACGGCAAACTCTATTGCAGCGATTCGCGACATTCGATTATCAGATGCTCCAGCCGGGCGATGTCCGGTACGCCTAAGACTTCGAACCGCTCAGTGACTCGGTCACCGCCCGAATCCACATAACTGTGAGTCTGGATCCGCAGATTTCCCCACCCGTCTGCGCCCTCGGATCGATCCATTGGCCCAATCTGGTTAAGTAGAACGGTTTCCAATTTTTTCTTCCTGCCTTCAACCAGTCGGAAGAGTCGGCGGTCGGTCAGCGCATAAACGGTTGATTTCGCCTGCTGCATTGCAGCGATGGGTTTCCACAACATCCAGAAGCCGATCAGAACGAACGGAATTCCAAAGAGTGGCATGACGATCCCGAAGGTGAGCCTGATGCCATCTGGAGTATGCGTTTCCTCTGCCCAGGGCAGGAAAGCCATGGCCTCCCAGAATAGGGCAAATACGGTCCACGGAATGGCAAAGACCCAAAGGACGAGACCAGCCTTAAGTCGGTTGGCACCAGGTTGTGCGCTCCAAAGGAGGCGCTCTCCCATTGTCAGTTCGCGGCGTAACGCCAGATCCTGTGCCATAGAAAGCGGGGGAATGATTCCTGTCATTACGCCAACAGTAGCGCCTGAATGTTATGAAATTCTTGCGTCCTGCGTGGAACACGGCAATGGGAAGCCGCCATGACTGATCCAGCAAATTTTCGCGGCCCTGCCCTTCAATCCAAAGCTTGGCCCTATGAAGAGGCGCGCAAGGTGTTGAAGCGTTACCCGCAGGGCAAACCTTCGGGTCCGGTGATCTTCGAAACCGGCTACGGCCC
>JANLQV010000140.1:0-6947 GCA_031368025.1 Sphingomonadales bacterium
ATCCCCGGAACCGCGCAGGCAAAGGACGACAGCAATGGGATGAAAGCGCGACCCGACAGGCCAACGCCCGCCATCAGCCGATCCATCAGGAAGGCCGCGCGAACCATATAGCCCGTCATCTCAAGCACCAGAATGAAGCCAAAGAGGATCAGGATCTGGGGAAGGAAGACGATCACCGCGCCGACCCCGGCGATCAATCCGTCGGCGATGAAGGAGCGGATAATCCCCGCGGGGAGCGTTGCCGCTACGGCAGCACGGATCATGGTCACGCCGCTATCGATCGCATCGGCAAAGGGTGTGGCCCAGGCAAACACTGCCTGGAACATGGTGAAAAGCAAGGCTGCAAGGATGATCGGCCCCGCGACAGGGTGGAGGACGACCCGGTCGATCATCCGGGTTGTGGCGCGAGCAGGGGTTTCCTTCAGGATCGCCGCGTTAGCCATGGCACGCGCCTGACGCTGTCGTTCGCCAAAATCCCCGATGAGCGGCCGCTCCGGAATCGCGGCCCTGCCCAGCAGCGCCAGCACTTCATCCTTAAGCGGTTCAACCCCCCGCTTCCTGACGGCAACCGTCGGGATCACCGGGACACCAAGATCGGCCGCCAGCCGTGCCGGATCGAGCGTCAGCCCGTCGCGTTCGGCCATGTCGATCATGTTGAGCGCAATCATCGCGGGAATGCCCTGCGCGATCAGTTCGGCGGCGAAGCGCAGATGATTGTCCAGATTGCCCGCATCGACGACGATCACCAGCGCGTCGGGGCGGCGCTCTCCCGCTTGCGTCCCCATAATGACGTCGCGCGTCACTTGTTCATCGGGGCTGGTTGGATCAAGGCTGTAGGTTCCCGGCAAATCCACAAGTTCGGCTGGCCTGCCGTCGGGCAGCATCATCCTTCCGACATGGCGCTCGACCGTCACACCGGGATAGTTGCCAGTTTTCTGCCGTGCACCGGTTAGAGCGTTGAACAAGGCAGACTTGCCGGCATTGGGATTGCCAACCAGTGCGATCAGGGGAAGCGCGGTCATGCAGGGACTACGTCGATCAGCGCTGCATGGATGCGCCGGATCGCGACAGTCATCCGTCCGATCCGGCATGCAATCGGATCGCGCGCGACCAATCCGCCGCGATGGAGTGCCTCGACAGTGATGCCCTCGTCAAAGCCCAGCGTGCGCAAGCGTTGGGCCGCACCTGCTTCAAAAGCATCCCAGCCGATTTTTGCGATCGTCGCAGGTTGATTCAGGGGCAGTTGGTCAAGTCGCACGCGTTGCCAATCTCTATGATTCGGGTTTTGCGAGCGATTATCATTAACAACAGCGTTTGGCCAGCCTTACCGGGCAGGGTAACGCAGCCTGCCGATGAAGCGCGACGGGCTGAACGGGGGTTTCATTTCGACCAGCTTCGCTTTGGTTTTTTCGAACTGCATGATTCCATCGATCCGACGGCCCAGAAATGCGCGCGTTTCGGGGAGATCTTCGCTTTCATCGTTGAGGAAGACCGCAAGTGTGGCCGCATAGACCGAACCAAGGATCGCGCGCTTGGTATAGTGATTGTAATCGGTGGCCGTGTCTCCCGCCGCGCGCCACATCGCGTCCGCCGCGCGCCAGCCAAGCTGGACGCCGCGCGGCGCGTTGGCCGGGAATGCCAGGATCGCGGCGGCCCGGCGCAACGCCTCGCGGTGAGGGTTGGCCAGATCAAGCCGCGCCGTGACCAAAGCGATGATCCGCTCGCGCACCTTCATCGACGCCAGCGCCTCGGGCAAAAACTGTTCAAGCATATCCGTATCGATGCTGGCAAACCACGCATCGATCATCGCGACCCGATTGCCTTCAAAGACCAGTCGCGCGATTGCCGGATCGATGCCCAGCTCTGCTGCTGCGCTCTCGACCGCCTTGTCGCCCCAGCCGTCAAAGCCGGCATGGCGCGGCAGGGCACGCGCCAGAACGGGGCGCAATTCGTCAAGAGTCATGTCTGCAAGCGATTGAACCATGGCATATTCCATTGGGTGACAGGCGATTCATGGAGTGATAGATGTGCCGCGTCAATCGGCGGCGGGGTCCGCTCATTATAGGGGAAGCATAATGGCGAAATTTTTTGGCAATCTTCATGCGGTGCTCGGCGCTGGCTTTGCGGCAATGATCGCGCTGCTGATCTGGTCGGGTGGTGCGGGCAATTCGATCGCGTGGATGACCTTTCTCCATGTCATCGCAGGCGTGCTGTGGATTGGCCTGCTTTACTATTTCAATTTCGTCCAGATCCCGACCATGCCCACCGTGCCTGCCGAGCTGAAACCCGGCGTCTCCAAATATATCGCCCCCAAGGCGCTATTCTGGTTCCGCTGGGCCGCCCTTGCGACAGTGATCCTCGGCATCGGCGTGGCGTCCTTGCCGGATAAGGGCGGAGAACTTATGAGCGGGCTGACCTTTCAGCAAGGCTATCGCGTCATCGGCATCGGCATGTGGCTGGGCTTGATCATGGCGGCAAACGTCTGGTTCATCATCTGGCCGAATCAGAAAAAGGCGCTCGGCATTGTCGAGGCCGATGCGGACACCAAGGCCAAGGCCGCTTCGACGGCGATGATGGCCTCGCGCACCAACCTGCTCCTGTCGATTCCCATGCTCTATTGCATGGTCGCGCACGGGCTTGGCGGCGCCGTTTAGGCTTTTTTCCGTCGGGCTGATGCAGACCTCGGCGATGATGGCTGATCCGTGCTGATATTTCGGCGTGTCGCGTTCTGGGTATTTCTTGCACTCGGCCTTTTGCTCGCACGCGGCTACTGGAATGCGACGCGTGATCCGATCGTACGAACGGCTTATGTGAAGGTTGCGGACTGGCCGGCAGGCGCGCCGCCGGTGAGGATGCTCCTGCTTTCCGATATTCATGTTTCTGGCCCGGACATGCCGCCTGCGCGGATGGCAGAGATTGCCAGGAAGCTAAACGCGCTCAAACCCGACCTGATCCTGATTGCGGGTGACTTGGTCAGCACGAAGCGGTGGGCAACGCATATATATACGACGGCTGAAGTGGTGGCGCCCTTGCGGGCCTTGCATGCTCCGCTTGGCGTTGTCGTGACGCTGGGCAATCACGATCATTGGTATGATGAGGCCGGGTTCAGGCGTGCGCTTCCTGAGGCAGGACTGACGCTTCTTGCCAATCAGGCGGTGAAGCGCGGCCCGCTTGTGATCGGCGGGGTTGATGACGATTTTACCGGCCATGCCGATATTCAAGCGACGATCGCAGCGATGGATGCATTTGACGGGCCGCGCATCCTCCTCACGCACAGCCCGGATATCGTACCTGCGCTACCGATCCGGGTTGCGGCCGTGCTCGCCGGACATACGCATTGCGGCCAGATTCAATGGCCTTGGGGAAAGCCGCTCGCTTATTCGACGCGCTATGGCGATCGGTTCAACTGTGGCTTCAAGCGCGATCGGGGCCAAACGGTCATCGTGAGCGCCGGTCTGGGCACCAGCGTGATCTGGCTTCGCTATGGCGCTCCGCCCGATGTCTGGCTGGTCACTCTTGGCCCTTGACGGCCCTGTCGGGCTGGCTCACCAGGACCAGCGCCAGCCCGATCAATGATGCACCGGCCCAATCGGCGGTGCCCAGCCTTTCTTGATAGACAATCCAGCCGATCAGCGTGGAAACCATCGGCTGGAGAAGCAGCGTCAGCCCGAACAGCAAAGGCGCGATTCGGCCGACAGCGTAGATCATCAACCCCTGCCCGACGATCTGGCTCAAAAAGGCGAGAGCGATCAGTGGCGTCCAATCGTGAGGGATCAATTGCTCGCCCATCGCCAGCGCCATGAACAACAGCGGCAGCGCGCTCATCAAGGTTGCCCAAGCAAGCACTGGCCATTGGCCCATACCGGCCCGCGCCCGGCCCATCAGGACAAGATAGCCGGTGTAAAATGCGCCAGCGAGCAGGCAGAGCAGGTCTCCGATGAAATTCCTCGGGGACAGTTCGAACGACCGCCCAAGCAGCAAGGCCGCCCCGGCGCAGGCAAGCGTCAGCGCGATGCCCTGCATCCGCGTCGGCCATTGGCGTGCAACAGCGAAGGCATAGAGCGGCAGGAGGAAACTCGTCGAATTGCCGAGCAGATTTGAATTTGCGAGCTTGGTCTGGAGGATGCCCAGATGCCATGCTGCAAGATCGGCGGCAAAGAGCAGGCCCGAAAGCACGAACATAGCCAGTATCGCCCCGCCAATGCGCCTGGCAGGATCGCCCATTGCGCGCGCGATCATGAAAAGAAACGGCACCGCGATCGCGATTCGCCAGAATGCGGCGGCGATCGGGCCGGTATCGGCCATCCGGACGAACAGGGGGCCGAAAGCCAGGCAAAGATTGCCCAGCACAAGTGCCGGCAATCCGAAGCGCAGCGGAGCTTCATGCGTTGAAATCAAAACTTGCTCTTGCCCCCGCGCCATCGTCCCCATATCCGGCTTCGTTCGTCACGTTGCAAACGGAAACCTTATATGACCAGTCTGTTCGATCCTATCCAGCTTGGCGCGATCGCCGCCAAAAATCGTATCGTCATGGCGCCGCTGACCCGCGGTCGCAGCGAAGGCGTGCATGTGCCTGTTACCGCGCTCAAGGCTGAATATTATGCCCAGCGGGCTGGTGCCGGCCTCATCATTGCAGAAGCGACCGGCATTTCGCAGGAAGGCTCGGGCTGGCCCTCAGCGCCCGGCATCTGGTTGCCCGAACATGTCGCGGCGTGGAAGCCGGTGACAGATGCCGTCCATGAAGCGGGTGGCAAGATTATCCTCCAACTCTGGCATATGGGTCGGCTGGTTCACCCGGATTTCATTGGCGGCGCGCAGCCCGTATCGGCTTCTGCGACCACGGCACCAGGCGACGCCCATACCCCGACAGGCAAGAAACCCCATGTCGAGGCGCGCCCCCTCTCACTTGACGAAATTCCGCGCCTGATTGGCGATTATGTCCATGCGGCGAAGAATGCGATGGCTGCCGGTTTTGACGGGGTTCAGCTCCACGGTGCCAATGGTTACCTGATCGACCAGTTCCTGCGCGACAATTCGAATTTCCGCGACGACGCCTATGGCGGGCCGATCGAGAATCGCATCCGCTTCTTGTCGGACGTGACGCAGGCGCTTGCGGATACGGTCGGCGCGGATCGCACGAGCGTGCGCCTCTCACCCAATGGCGAGACGCAAGGCGCGGATGATTCGAACCCGGTTGCGCTGTTCACGGCTGCTGCTGCCGCGCTCCAGAAGATCGGCATTTCGTTCCTCGAACTGCGCGAGCAGAAAACGTTTGGCAGTTTCGGGAAGAGCGACGTGCCACGCGTGTCTCCTGATATCCGCAAGGTATTCAAGGCACCCTTGGTGCTCAACCAGGAATATACTCTTGAGAGCGCAATCGAAGATCTTGAAAGCGGATTGGCCGATGCGATCAGCTTTGGCCGCCCGTTCATTTCCAACCCCGATTTGCCTGCCCGGCTCGCCAAGGGTATCGCTCTGACGCCTGATAACTTCCGAACCTGGTACTCGCCCGGCCCCGAAGGCTATGTGGATTATCCTGTCGCCGCCTGATCGAGATATTTCTTGAGCGCCGCCTTGCCCCAGGTCAGGGCGGCGCTTCGCACCGGCGCGATGGCAAGGGCGATCACGACGACAATCCAAAGATTGGTCATGATCAGGAAGGCTGTGAGCATCAGCCCGCCTGCTGCCAGCGCGAGCAGCTTTCCACCACCGCCAGGCTTGAGTTTGATCGAAATCGGAGGCGGAGGGGTTCGGTCGGGAGCCGATGTCACGGTCACGGCAGAGAGTGCGGAGCGCTGCGCAGTCAGGTTTTTCGATACTGCCGGAGCGGCCGTGCGCGCCGTTACTGGCTCGCTGCGAACGGGCGCTGGGTCGCGAGCCGTGTCAGCGCCATAAACCTGACCGGTCTTGGTATCGATGGTGACAAGCCGCCGCCCGCGCTCCTCTATCCGGTAACGGGAGGGGTAGGCGACCAATGATCAGTCTCCGAAACGCTGTTTGAGGTTGAGCAACGCTAACGCCGCTTTGGCCGCTTCGCCACCCTTGTCTTTCTGGGCCGGATCGGCACGGACAATGGCCTGCTCTTCATTTTCGACCGTCAATATCCCATTTCCGATGGCAATCCCGTCCATTGTCAACGCCATAATGCCCCGCGCGCTTTCGCCCGCGACGATTTCGAAATGATAGGTTTCTCCCCGGATGACGACGCCGATGGCAACATAGCCATCATAGCGGCCGCTTTCCGCAGCAAGCGAGATCGCGCCCGGAATCTCAAGCGCACCGGGAACCGTGATGACCTCTGCCCGATGGCCTGCCTCTTCCAGCGCGGCCTTGGCTCCTGCAACCAGCATATCGTTGAGATGGTCGTAGAACCGCGCTTCGACGATCAGGAATTTGGCCATTATGATGTTCCTTTGGACTTTTATAGTGCTGCGGGGCGAAGCTAGCGATCCATGACTTCGCGCATCCGCGCCAGATAGCGGGCGAGCACATCAATTTCGAGATTTACCGCCTGCCCCTGCTGCAGGTCGCCGAATGCCGTTACCGCCCAAGTGTGCGGAATGATGTTGATTGCGAAATGAGCAGTGCCGTCCGGTTGATCGGTCACGTCGTTCACGGTCAGCGAGACGCCATCGATTGTGATTGAGCCTTTGATCGCGATGAACGGTGCCATGCCATGCGAAACCTGGATGCCCACGCGATGCGAATCGCCGTCAGGGCAAATACCGATCACGGTGCCGATACCATCGACATGGCCTGTTACGATATGTCCGCCAAGCTCATCGCCAATCCGGAGTGCGCGCTCAAGGTTAAGTTTGCGGCCGACCATCCACGCCCCTTGAGCGGTTCGGCTCAGGCTCTCGCCCGAAATATCCACAGCAAACCAGTCCGCGCCCTTATCGACAACGGTGAGGCAAACGCCTGAACAGGCAATCGATGCCCCCAAG
>JANLQV010000171.1:0-2434 GCA_031368025.1 Sphingomonadales bacterium
GCACCAGCTTGCCCAGAAATTGACGATGACGACCTTGCCTTTCATCGCCGTCACCGAGAATGCCGCGCCATCGAGCGTCCGGCCTTCAATGTTCGGCGCATGCGCGGATGGATTGCCGCTCGCGACCAGCAAAACCCCCGCCAAAATCGCCAGCGCGCGCTTTGCCTTGCCATTATGGTCGGAAAGCATAGCAGGCCTTTCATTTGCATGGCGTTTTCATGCCCCATTTGATAGAGGGGCAAGTGTATGTCCAGAAAAACGAGATCTGATGATTGGGGCTTTCCCCGTTGGCGCAGCTATGGTGCGTCGCGCGAGGCCGTGACGGTGCGACTGTGCGACCGCTTTGGCTGTACAAATCCGGGCGACCGGCCTGCGCCGAAATCCCCCAATAGCCCAGAACGTTGGTGGTTCTGCCTTCAGCATGCGGGCGAATATAATTCCAACTGGGACTATTTTCAGGGGCTCAGCGCGGAGGACGCCGCAGAGCGCGAGGCGAATGAGCGCCGCGATGCCTCTGGATATCAGGATTCGAAACATTATGGCTGGGGTGGGCCGGGTGACGGCTCGCGCAGCCGCGATGAGATGCGTGCGCTCGACATATTGGGGCTGGAAAGCGATGCCGAGTTTGAAGCGATTAAGGCCGCGTGGCGTGTGCTTGCCAAGGCCAACCACCCTGATGTGAATGCGGGTGATGCGGAAGCGGCGAAGCGATTCCAGGCGGTCCAGATGTCCTATGAAGTGCTGCGCTCGGCCGAAGAGCGGCGGATGGCGCTTTAGGCCTTATTCCTCAAGGCTGTCTGGCAACGGATCCTTGCCCGAAATTTTTTTGGCAAGCGCTGTTGCACCGTCAAGTGTCCACGGCCCGATGATTTGCAGCACACCGTCCTTGATTGAATCCCGGACGATCGGATCGGCTACGGTATTGCTATCAAGGGCGATATGCGCTGCCTTCCCGACCAGCCGCTGCGTGACGATTGCGATGCGCTTTGCCGCCGCCTCATTGAAGGTGATACGGATCGAGGATGTGCCATCCAGTTCGGGCTGCGCCCTTGCATCAAGGATTTCGGCTTCGCTGAACGCCTCTCCGGCGATTTGGAAATTGCGTTCGGCCGCAATGGCGGGCGTCGCCAGCGTCAAAAGCAGCGCGGAAATGAAAAGCCCCTTCATGTGAAGGATCATACCCCAGAATCGGCCCAAATCAAAGCAGTCGCGCCGCCGTTTCGCGGATCAGCGCGATCATGTTGGGGATGCCCTGCGTGCGATTTGAGCTGAGTTGCTGCGATAGCTGGAACGGAGCCAGGGCGCCCTCAATGCTCATTGCACGAATATCAGCGGGAGCCTTGTCCTGAACGGTCAGCAGAATGAGGCCGATAACGCCTTTGGTGATTGCGGCGTTGCTATCGGCCAGAAAGTGAAGGCGCCCATCCTCCAACCGGGTGGGATAGACCCACACACTAGCGGAGCAGCCCCTGACCAGCGTGGCATCGGTCTTCAGCGCATCGGGCATTGGCTCAAGCGCTCGGCCCAAATCAATCAGCAGGCGGTAGCGATCATCTGCGTCGAGAAATTCATATTCGTCCTGGATATCAGCGAGGCTGGTCATGGCCGCGCCGCTACAGGGGAGAGCCCTAAAGGTCTACCCCTGCTGCGATCGCTTCGAGCTTGCGGATGCGCTCTTTCAAGTCCGCGATCTCGATCCGGTTGGTGGCGTTGGGCGCTGGTGTCTCGCGGTTGGCGTCAAGCTCTGCGCGTTTGAGGTCAAGCCAGGCAGTGAAACCCTTGAGGCCAACCGTGGCGAGCAGGGCAATGGCGACCAGCGCGGTTGCAGCCATTGTGAGAGTGAGATTTGCATAGTCCATAACGACCTCCTGTCGTCCTGATCTGCTTAGCGGAGCTTCTCGATCTCGCGATCGAGCGCCACTGCGCTGTTGGTATCGGTTGCGAGGCGTTCAAGAACGGCAATGCGATCTTTCAGGGTCTTGATTTCCTCGCGCATGCGACCCGCATCGGGGTCTGGCAGGGTCGTGCCGACAAAGACTTCTTCGGCATTGCGACCGCGACCGCGGCGGACGACGCCGTATTTCGCGCGGAAGATGCTTGCGACGGCGGAGATCGCAACGATCAGGACCACCATTTCAAACGCGTTCATCTCTATTCTCCCTGGATCTGTCGTTCTAGTTCAAAGGCTTGTCGCGCAGGCTTTCGATCTGGTCAGCCACGTCGATACCCTTGTCAGTGATGATACGTTCCAACACCCGCATCCGCTGTTCAAGCCGCTCGGTGTGCGCGGCGTATTGGGCCGTCTTCTCCGCCGTCATCTGCGATTGCTGGTCGAGTTGACGCTCCTTCATGCGCATCCACATCTTGAACGGTGCGATGCCGATTGCGGCAAGGGGTATGAGAACCCAAATCCAGCTGGCGATACTGTTCATCG
>JANLQV010000186.1:0-4034 GCA_031368025.1 Sphingomonadales bacterium
CCGCTCCTTCCGCCGCCCCAACGCGCAGCGTAGTAGGAGACGTGTGCCCAGTAACGACGTGAGCGGCGGGTAGCGCTCTCGACGAACCGGGAAATCGGCGGAATCACTTCGATCCGCCCCGTTTCCATCAGCGAAATGGCAAGGTTTGAGGGGGTTCCGCCAAAAAGGTCCGTCAGAATGATCACGCCGCGACCCTGATCAACCCTGGCAACGGCCGCAGCAATATCCGCGCGGCGCATCTCCATGTCGTCATCCGGCCCGATACAGATCGCCTCTACGGCCGTCTGCGGCCCCACCACATGCTCCATCGCCGTCACAAACTCGACCGCGAGACGACCATGCGTCACCAACACCAACCCGATCATCAAATTCCCGCCTGCAAACCTGCTTGTTTTTGCCCCGATCCTGACAAAGCCTCGAACGAGTCGTCCGCCGGAAGGTCAAGGTCACGATGGACTATCGTGGGCGAAAATCCTGCCTCGCGCAACCGGGATGCAATTTTTTCGGCAATATGCACCGATCGGTGCCGTCCGCCGGTGCATCCCAGCGCAATCGTGACATAGGCTTTGCCCTCTGCGCGATAGCGCGGCAGCAGCAGCAGCAGCAGATCTTCAATCCGCGATACGGATTCGGCATAGGCCGGGTCTGCTCGCACATGGAGGGCGACCACTTCATCCAGACCCGTAAGCGGACGCAATGCAGAATCCCAGTGCGGATTGCGCAGGAAGCGCATGTCGAAGACGAGATCGGCATTGCGCGGCAATCCGCGGGCAAACCCGAACGACATGACCGTGAATGCAGGCTCGTTGCCCCCTTCGGTTTCAAAGCGGCTGCGAAGTTCGAGCCGTAGATCATTGGTGGTGCTGGCGGTTGTATCGATGACATGATCGGCCCAGCGGCGGAGCGGCGCAATCAGTTCACGTTCGCGCGCAATGCCCTCGCTTGCCGGTCGATCGGGCGCGAGCGGATGGCGCCGTCTTGTCTCCGAATATCGGCGCTCAAGCTCGGACCCCGAGCAATCGAGAAAGAGCGTGGCGATGTTCTCACCCGATGCTTCGCGCATCGCCTTGATCCGGTCAACAAGCGCCTGCGCTGCGAACCCGCGCGTCCTGCTGTCGATTCCCTACGCAAGTGGCCGGGCGCCCTGCGCGCCTTCGGGAAGCCGTGTGTCGAGCAGTCTCGCCAGCAAGGCAAAGGGAAGGTTGTCAACCGCCTCCCACCCCATGTCTTCGAGCGTTTTGAGCGCGGTTGATTTGCCCGCGCCCGACATGCCGGTGACAAGAAGGATCCGATCGGGGCGGACGGTTTCGGTCATGCGGCGGTCAATGATTTCAACATCTGTTCGATCTTGATCGGGGCGGATACCTCGAATGCAGCAAGTGCGACGAGTGGCAGGGAAATCCCCGCCAATGTGCGGCTTTGGTCCGGCTCCGGCATCCGCACAACCGGATCGTCGAGCGTGACAATCAGTGCGACGGGGACGGCGTTTTCGAACGGCATCCCGATCAGCCCGATCCCGCGCACTTCAATCCGCCCCCGGATTGTTTCGGGCGCCGATGCAAGCAGTCCATCGCCGCTGCGCGTCAGGATGGTATAATCATCGCTGACCAAAATTGCCCCTCGATCGATCAGCCGCAATGCCAGGTCAGACTTGCCGCTTCCGGGGCGTCCAGCGATCAATACGGCGCGCCCGCCAATCGACACGGTCGAGGCGTGAACCGTTTCGGATGAGAGGGTCGTCATGTCGACATTTCCTCAAGTGCGGGCAATCGGACGATGATCCGCGTGCCCCGCTGCCCAGGCTCTCGCGAGATCGCAGCAATGCTCCCTTCATGGCCGTTCACGATCGTCCGTGCAATCGAAAGGCCCAGGCCCGAATGCTTGCCAAAAGCCTCATTTTCCGGACGGTCGCTGTGGAAACGCTCAAAGATCATCTCCCGCGCAGATTCCGGAATCCCCGGCCCGTCATCGTCAACGGTCACGACCACCTGTTCGGCAAGCCGTGTTGCGGCAATTCTCACGACGCTGCCCGCTGGGGAAAACGAGACGGCATTGGCCAGCAGGTTCTCGATCACTCGACCAAGTTGTGCAGCATCGCCGCGAACGATGGCCGTTCCTGCACGCGGACGGGCGAAGGCGATTTCCACCGGATTGTGATTGGACCGCACCGTGCGCGCATCAAGCAGATTTTCAATCAATGTTCCCAGATCGACACGCTCGAAGCGTGTGCGGGCAAGCTTTGCATCTATGCGTGACAGGTCTGCAATGTCTGTAATCAGCCTGTCGAGCCGTTGAACATCCTCGCTGATGATGTTCTGGAGCTGGTCTCGCAATTCCGGTTTGGTGACTGTTCGTAATCCCTGGGCGGCCGAACTCAGCGAGGCGAGGGGGTTTTTGATTTCATGGGCCACATCGGCAGCAAAGGCCTCGGTTGCATCGATCCGCTGACGGAGCGCGTGGGTCATGTCTGAAAGGGCGCGGGCCAGCAAGCCGATCTCGTCATTGCGCGATGGCAGGCGGGGCACGTTCACTTCGCGATCACGACCTGTGCGCACCCGCACCGCCGCCGACGCGAGCAGTCGCAGCGGTTGCGCGATTGTGCGCGCCAGGAAAAGCGAAAGCAGAACCGACAACAAGGTGACGAGTGCAATGACATAGCCCAGCCGGGTGCGTTCGGCACGAACATAGCGGCGAATGTCGCGCGCATTGCGATCGGTTCGCAGGATCATGGGCGTTTCCGTCGCGACTGGAACCGTGGCCCAGATCATGTGCGTCTGATCAGGCGCCAACTGCCATCCCTGACCAAACCTTGCCCATTGGTTGGGAGGGGTGAATCCACCGAAATATTCCGGTTTGCGCGCATCGACTACGAATTCAATCGCTTCATCCATCCACCTCGCAGCATCACGTTGCCAGGTTTCCTGTGCCGGATCGGCCAGCGAAAAACTCGGTCCCGCACGATTCCAGCTATCTGCGGCGATGCGGCCCCGTGCGTCCGCCAGCCGCACGCGCGCGCCGCTCTGCACGCCGACGGTCGTGATGAACGAGACCCGTTCTGCGGGAGTCATCGGTCCCATAGCCGCCGCAATCAATCGCGCTTCACTTGCAGCCTGGCCCAGGCGCTCATCAATCAGGCGCGTGCGATAGCTGTCCAGGTAGAAAAAACTGCCCGCCAGCAAGGCGAGCGCAAACACATTGACCGCAAGGATGCGCTGGCGCAGCGTGAGCCTGCCCGACCAGCCAAGGCTTGATCCGGGGGGCTCAATTGGCGGCGAACCGGTATCCTGCGCCGTAGAGTGTGTCGATTGCATCAAACTCGGGATCCACTTGACGAAACTTGCGCCTGAGCCGCTTGATATGACTGTCTATCGTACGGTCATCAACATAGACATCATCCTGATAAGCCGCATCCATTAACTGGTTGCGACTTTTTACGACATCGGGGCGATGCGCCAGCGTTTCGAGGATCATGAATTCGGTGACTGTCAATGAGACATCCCTTCCGTCCCAAAGCACCCGGTGCCGCGACGGATCCATTGAAAGCCGGCCGCGGACGATGGCTGTCGTGCCGCCTTCGGTCGGGTCCGGTTCTGGTGTGCGCCGACTTTCGGCGCGGCGAAGGACCGCGCGGACACGGGCGATCAGCAGCCGATGCGAAAAGGGCTTTGCCACATAATCATCCGCGCCGGATGCAAGCCCAAGCTCTTCGTCATTTTCATCATCTTTCGATGTCAGGAAAATGACGGGCATCTCAATTTTTTCGCGCAACCGGCGGAGCAGTTCGAGGCCATCCATCTTGGGCATCTTGATATCGAAGATTCCAAGGTCAGCCGGATTGGCAGTGAGTGCCTTCAACGCCATCTCTCCATCAGGATAGAGTCGCGTGCGGAATCCTTCGCCCTGGAGCGCAATAGACACCGAAGTGAGGATGTTGCGATCATCGTCGACCAGCGCGATGGTTGTGGCATTCTCGATCTGATCATCGTCGGCAGACATGCCCGCTCGCATAATCGAGGCGGGGCGTCGCGGCAATA
>JANLQV010000219.1:0-2591 GCA_031368025.1 Sphingomonadales bacterium
GCCGCAACCGGCAAGCGTTGTAAGCACCCCCGGTATTATGGGCGGCGTGCCTTGCGTCCTCGGCACTCGGGTTCCGGCTGAGACGATTCTGGCCTCAATAAACGAGGGTATGTCGGTTTACGAAATATTGCGCGGCTATCCCTATTTACCCATGGACGCGGTGGATGCCGTTGTGGAATGGGCCCGGAGCAATGGCCGTGATATATCGCTTCCTCTTCGACGAGTGCCTTTCACCGGATTTGGCTCAACTCGCTCATAGCTTGGGCTTCGAGGCTTTTCACGTCCGCGACTTGCACCGCCTGGGTTCGTCAGATCCCTCACTCGCGCTGCTGGCAATCGAGCGCAACTATGTCTTCGTCACCAACAATCGTATCGATTTTACCCAGATATACCGAAAACTTGAATTGCATCCCGGCCTTGTCATCATCTTGCCGAGTACGGGCGTCCCCCTACACAGGAACGCTTGTTCGCAACCTTTATCGAGGCACTTCCCGGCCTTGGCGATATCACAAACATGCTGATCGAAATTGATTTATCTGGAGCCATCGTCGCGCTGAATTGGCCACCCCAATACCCGAACGAACCTGCGGCGTGAGCGATCCAACAACCATTGGCCGCCTGTATGGACGGCGGCAGGGGCACAAGCTGCGTGTAGGTCAGGCCGGGCTCGTCGAAGACTTGCTCCCCCGGATCAGCGTTCCGGACGGGCCACTTGATGCGCGAACCCTGTTCGGCGACGACCGCCCCCTCCAGCTTGAAATCGGGTTCGGTGCCGGTGAGCATCTGGCGGGGCAGGCGAAATTGCGCCCCGATCATGGCTTGATCGGCTGCGAGCCCTTCATGAACGGCGTGGTCGGCGCGCTCCAGCATGTTCAAGCCGAAGGGCTCAGCAATATCCGCCTTCATATGGGCGATGCGCTCGACGTGCTGGGGCGCCTGCCCGATGCCTCGCTTGAGCGGGTCTATCTGCTCCACCCCGATCCCTGGCCCAAGGCGCGCCACGCCAAGCGCCGCTTCATGAACCCCGGCCCGCTCGACCGGATCGCGGCCAAGCTGAAACCCGGCGGCGAGTTCCGCTTCGGCACCGATCACCCGGTCTATCTCCGCTGGGCGCTGATGCAGATGAACCGGCGCCGGGACTTCGTGTGGCAGATTATTGCAGCACCCGACTTCTTGACACGCCCCGCAGACTGGCCCGAAACACGCTATGAGCGCAAGGCCCGGCGATTGGGCCATGAGGTGTGGTATTTCAAGTTTTTGCGTAGAGATTAGCGATCGTGGCCGTCCAGTTTTTCATTCTGTTTCTGGTTTTTGCAGCCGGTTATGCGAGCCAGCGCGGTCGGACCTGTTCCGTTTCGGCCGCCTTTGAAATTGCCAAGCGCCAGCGCGCGCGGCGTTTTACCGGATACCTTTTTGCCGCGACATGCTCGCTCGGCGTGCTGAGCGTGGCTTCACTATTCGATCCCGGACTGTTCAACGGGTTCCAGCTTCACCGGCCCTCAATCTGGACGCTGCTGGGCGGGGTCGTGTTCGCTTTTGGGGCGTATATCAACGGGCGCTGCTCGCTGGGAACGATTGCGCGGCTGGGCTCGGGGGATCTTGCGCGGATCGGCACATTGGCAGGCATGTTCGGCGGCACCGTGCTGGGCATCCTGATCATGCCAGACAGGCCCGTCACGGATAGCGCACCCTTCTTTGCGAGCCTCCCGCCACTGACGCGGATTGGCTGCGCGATTGTTGCGATGGCGGCCTTTGCCATCGTCTTGCGCCGCATCGTTCCGCGCGATTTCAACCCGTCGCAATGGTCGATCCCAAAAGCGATGCTTGTCATCGGCGTCGCCAACGGGCTGCTGGTCTGGCTGGCACGCGACTGGTCATACACCACCCTGTTCCGACACGTCGCGCGCGGCGAAGCGGGGACGTCTTTCGGGGCGCTTGTGCTGATCGTGCTTGTGGGCGGGGCGGTTGTCGGCGGTTTCGTCAGCCGACAACTCGTTTGGCGGCTGGGTTCGGCGCGTGAATGGGCGCTCGCAGTCGGCGGCGGGCTGTTGATGGGCATCGGCGTGGTGCTGGTCCCCGGAGGAAACGACACGATGCTCCTTGTCGGGTTACCGTTGCTCCTGCCAAACCTGATTGCCGGATATGTCGTGATGTATGCCACGCTGATCCTGATTGCGCGGGCAACGCCGGACCGTCCGGTAACGCTCTAGCCTGTCGGCGTCAGCTTCAACAGTTGCCCGCCATTGCCATCCTCAAGCAGCCAGATTGCGCCGTCCGGCCCTTGTTCGACCTCGCGGATGCGGTTCTTCATCGGCCATTGATCGCCCTTGGTGGCATTCGTGCCATCCAGATGCACACGGATCAGCGCCTGCCCGGATAGCGCGCCGACAAAGGCATCGCCTTGCCACGCGGGGAACGCCTTGCCCGAGTAGATCATCAGGCTCGACGGTGAAATACTGGGGTTCCACCAGACTTTGGGCGCGGCAAAGCCGTCTCCCGGCGTATGATCGGGAATGTCGCGCCCGTCATAATGGGAACCGTTCGAGGCTTTGGGCCAGCCATAATTACTGCCGCGTTCGATCAGATTGACC
>JANLQV010000222.1:0-2429 GCA_031368025.1 Sphingomonadales bacterium
CTTCGCGTCGGGCCACCCGCGACATGCCGTGCGAGGTGGCGAGCACCACCCCGCCGGGCTTGAGGATTCGATGCAGCGTCCGCACCGCTGCGGGCGTGTCATAGATCATTTGCAACGTCTGGGTGATGATGATGCAGTCGAAACTGCTGTCTTCAATATTGTCGGCTGTCGTGAGGTCAGCGACAATCGTCGCTTGCGGATTACCCTCAACATAGTTCAGCACATCGGGTTGCGTCACGCGATCGCCCCCAAATTTCAACGTATAAGCGGGATCGCCCATTTCCAGCGTCCGCCCGCGCACGTCTGCCGCGTGTTCTTCAAGGAAGCGTTCGATATAGTAACGCTCAACCGAAAGCAGCGCCCGATCCTTGCCAAAGATCGGGCTGATCGGGCTTAGCCGGTCAAGGCTGCCGAAATCGACCGAGCCGACGGGCACCGATTGCAAGTGGAACCGGCGTTGCACCGCGCGCAGCCGCTCTCGCACGCCTTGCGAGAGAAGCTGCGTCGCAACGCCACGGATGGCATCACGGGCTTTGGCGATCACCGGCACGGCTGGAGCGCCCCAATCAACCCCTTGCCGTGTCGGCGAGCGCCGCCTTCTGCTCTGCGATCACATCGTCGATGATCTTGTCGAGCGGGGTGTGAGGGCGATAGCCGATGAACTTTTCCAGCTTGCTCACATTGGGCACGCGGCGCGCCATATCCTCGAAGCCAAAGCCGTAGACGTCCTTGTAAGGCAGCTTCGTGATCTCGGATGCGCTGCCGGTCTTTTCCTTGATCAGCTGGGCCAGCCCCTCGATCGTAATCTCGACATCATTACCAACATTGAACACTTCGCCAACGGCATTGGGCGAGTTGAGCAAACGGACGAGGGATTCGACCACATCGGCGACATGGCCGAAGCAGCGCGACTGGTCTCCAGTGCCATAGACCGTGATCGGATCACCCCGCAGGGCCTGGTTGACGAAATTGGGAAGCACCATCCCGTAATATCCGGTTTGGCGCGGCCCGGTGGTATTGAACAGCCGCACGACGATGACGGAAATCTTCTTTTCGTACGAATAGGAAAGCGCCAGGCATTCATCGAGCGCCTTCGCCACTGCGTAGGACCATCGCAGATTGGCGGTCGAGCCGAGAACGAGATCGTCATTCTCGTCGAATGGCGTCTTTTCCGTCTTGCCATAGACTTCCGAGGTTGAGGCAATGATGACCAGCTTGTTGCCAGTCGCCGCCGCGTGAAGCACATTCTCGGTGCCGTTGACGTTGGTGTGGATTGAAAGGCTGGGCTTTTCGAGGATCAGCTTCACCCCGACAGCGGCGGCGAGATGGATCACCGCATCGCACCGTTCGACCATTTCTTGCACCAGCGAGACGTCGCGGACCGATCCGATCACCATCTCGAAATTGGTATTGCCTTCGAGATGCTTCAAATTGTCGAGGCTGCCGGTCGACAGGTTGTCGAGTATGACAACGCCGTGGCCGTCGCGCAGCAGGCGATCAGTCAGATGTGATCCGATGAAACCTGCGCCACCGGTAATGAGAATTTTCATAAACTACCTCCTGTCATCGATAAAACATGATTATTTCCCTGGGCATCAGCCACCCTGCGGATGACGCCAAGATAGCGATCCATAACGACCGCTTCGTTCCAGAAACCGTCAAAGGCGTTGCGTGCGTCCAGCGCGAGGGCATCGCGCCGCGCTGCATTCTCGCTCAAGCTGGCAATCGCTCCGCGCAACTCTTCATCACTGTCGTACAACAGCCCACCACCGCGCGCGACGATTTCGGGAAACGGGCCAACCGCGCGCGCGATCACGGGCGTTCCCATGCGGAAAGACTCAATGAGGATAATGCCGAATGTCTCGTAACAGATCGAAGGCACAATCAGTGCGCGGGCGTGTCGGTAAAAGCGCGAAAGCTCCTGGGGCTCAAGCCGGCCGGTAAATTTCACCCGGGCGCTGCCTGCCGCCATCCCGCGAAGCTCCGCCTCATAGTCACCGCTACCGATGATAATAAGATCGGGGCCGTCGGCTCCGGCGAAGGCAGGCAGGATATCCTGCACGCCCTTGATCTTCTCCAGTCGGCCCACGAACAGGAAATAGGGCTTGTCCTGCGGCGCGGTGCCCGCGGCCTGAAGCGGCTCATCGGGCAGGAAATAGGGGACGACCTCCATTTCGCGCGGAAAGCCCATCGCCTTGTGCTTGGCGCGGCTGAACTCGCTCTTTGCGATGAAGGCATCGACCTGACCAAGCTGGCGCGAGAGGCCGCCAGTATAGCGCCACATTTGCGGCGGGCGGCGATAGCTGAGTGTACAGCGCAGGCACGGCGTCGCGCCGTCGCACCGTTCGCGGTTGTAGCGCCACAGCACGTGGGTCGGGCAGACGAGCCAATGCTCGTGCGCCTCATAGATCTTGATGCCGTCGCCCAGC
>JANLQV010000278.1:0-2222 GCA_031368025.1 Sphingomonadales bacterium
CGTCTTCGCCGCCATCATCGCGCACGACGAAGCCAAAACCCTTTTGGGCATTGAAGAATTTTACGACGCCAGTGCCTTCACCAACGACCTGGGCAGGCATGGAAGGACGCGGAGCGCCGCCACCACCGCCGCCGCGGAAGCCACCGCCGCCGCCACCGCCAAAACGGTCACCACCGCCTCCGCCGAAGCGATCACCGCCACCACCGAAGCGGTCACCACCGCCTCCACCGGAGCGTTCGCCGCCTGCAGCAGCATAACCACCATAGCTATCGTCACCGAAGCCGTCGCGCTTGTCCCTGCCGCGCCCGCCGCGCTCACCGCGACGCCCTTTATCAAAACTCATGCCCTGTCTGACTTTCCCGAATTCATCGTCCGCAAACCCATAGAACCAAAGCACCGGACGAAAGGCACATGGTGTTCGGCGCAGAACCATTACGCACCTTCGAGTCGCAATAGCCTAAAAATGTCTAATCCGCGAGCGTTTTTGATTCGCCGCTTCAAACATTTGAGCAGTGACTTTCATTTTACTAAAAAAGCAGTGTTTGCGGATCCTTCATCGGCTCCCGTTTTTGCGCGTTGATCAGGCTCATGACCGTGCGCACCAGCGCCCATACCCCGATTGCGAACAGGATCAGAAAACCGACGCCGATCAGCAGTGTCAGCACCCCCAGAACCGAACCGATGACGCCGATCCAGAACGTCCGGATCAGATAGGCATAATGCGTCCCCTCCCAAGGCAGGTGCGGCTCGGCTCGCCAGACATAGGCAAGCACAACGCCGATAATCGCTGTAACGCCAGTGAGATAGCTTGCCGCGAACAGCAATCCGATAATGGTTGGGCGATTGAATTCGAAGCCGTTGGCAGCAGGCGTCGCATCACGACGCTGTGTGGGGTCATTCATATCGAAGCCTCCCTGGTGGAAGGTGCATGATAGCCGACTTGCGGCAATTGCCAAGACTGTGGCAAGGCGCCCTCCATGACAGAAATCACCGCTCTTTTTGCCGATCCCGGCGTCTGGATGGCGCTTCTTACCCTGATCGTCCTCGAAGTGGTTCTGGGGATAGACAATCTCGTCTTCGTGGCCATCCTGTCCAACAAGCTCCCGCCCGAACACCAACAGCGCGCGCGGCGCATCGGCCTTGGGCTTGCGCTCATCATGCGGCTGGTTTTGCTCGGCGCGATCGCCTGGATCATCGGGCTCACCGCGCCGCTCTTCGATCTGGGCCTGTCGGGTCCGCTCGGTGAACATGGTGAACCAACCTTCGAAACCGCACTCAGCGGACGCGACCTGATCCTGATCGCAGGCGGGCTGTTCCTTCTGTGGAAGGCGACCAAGGAAATCCACCACGCGATGGATCCCGAAGCCAGCGGTGAAATGCTGGACAAGAAGGGGCACGTCATCGTCAGCTTCGGCACCACGATCGCGCAGATTGCTGTGCTCAATCTCGTCTTTTCAATCGATTCGATCCTGACGGCGATCGGCATGACGAGCGATATTCCGGTGATGGCCGTCGCTATCGTCGTCACGGTCGCGATCATGGTGCTGGCGGCGGGCCCGCTGGCCAATTTCATAAGCAGGAACCCGACGGTCGTGATCCTCGCGCTCGCGTTCCTGATGATGATCGGCGCCGTGCTGGTCGCGGATGGATTTGGCGTTCATGTTCCAAAGGGCTATATCTACACGGCAATGGGCTTTTCGGTTCTGGTCGAGCTGCTCAACATCATGGCGCGCGATGCACGGCAAAGGAAAGCGGCAGCGCGCCGGAAAGAACAGGCATAATGACCATATATTTCCACGAAGAAGATTTGCCGCAAGGCGTGCTGGCCGAAGGGCCTGTTGCGGTCGATACCGAAACCATGGGCCTCCATCCCGGGCGGGATCGGTTGTGCCTTGTCCAGATTTCGGATGGCGGCAGCGATGAACATCTCGTGCGCTTCAGTCCCGGCAGCGATTACGCCGCGCCGAATCTAAAGGCAGTTCTGGCCGATCCGGCGCGGATCAAGCTTTACCATTTTGCCCGCTTCGACCTCGCATCGATCCATGCCTATCTGGGGGTAATGGCGGCGCCGGTGTTTTGCACCAAAATCGCCTCGCGCCTGGTGCGCACCTACACCGACCGGCATGGACTGAAGGATCTGGTCAAGGATTTAGTGGGCGTCGAACTATCCAAACAACAGCAATCTTCCGACTGGGGAGCGCCGGTCATCAATGATGACCGGC
>JANLQV010000019.1:0-8669 GCA_031368025.1 Sphingomonadales bacterium
TCAAGCTCTGCCCCTTGGTCTCGATGGCGCGGTTGAGCGCAACGGGATTGGTGAAGGGCGAATTGGCGGGGCTCATCGCCTCAACAATCGTTCGCACCGCAAAGGCGATCCGGGCACGTTGCTCGGGCGGGACGGTGTCAAGATTCTCAACCGCGCCGAGCATGTAATCGGACATAACCGAATAACCCTGCCGCATCAGATCAAAGACCGGATGCTCCCATTGCGCATCGGCGAAACGCTTGTCGCGCGGATGGACCTTGTCACGACCCGCCGCCGCGAGCGGCGCGAGCAGCGGCGCCCAGGAATCGAGCCCCTGTCGCCAGAAATTGACCGCCTGCGTTCCGGCCTCGGCCAATCCCTGCATGGCCTCTTCTGATCCTGGGGGCGATTGTGGCGAATCGGTCATTTTCAGTCGGCTCCACTCTATTCACCCGTTCGATAGCAGCGCCGCGCCCTAGCGTCACTCGCGGATTTTCGCCGAATAGTTGACAAATTGGTTGCTTTTCGAGACTGTTTGTCGGTCAAGGAAGAGTGAGAGGAATTGGCAATGGAAACGCTGGACGTCCTGATCGTCGGCGCGGGCATATCGGGCATTGGCGGTGCAGTGCATCTGTCACAGAACTGCCCGGACCGCAGCTTCGCGATTCTTGAAGGCCGCGATGCGATCGGCGGGACGTGGGATCTGTTCCGCTATCCCGGCATCCGTTCAGATTCTGACATGCACACGCTGGGCTTCAGCTTCAAGCCGTGGACGCACGAAAAATCGATTGCCGATGCCCCTTCGATCCTCAACTATCTGCATGAGACTGCCCGCGAATATGGCATAGAGAAAGCCATTCGCTACAATCATCGCGTAACCAAGATCGCGTGGGACAGCGGTGAAGCGCGCTGGACCGTCACGGTTCGCAAGGGCGATGCGGAAACGGTGCAGATGCAATGCCGCTTCCTCTATATGTGCACCGGCTATTACAGCTATACCGAGCCCTACCAGCCCGAATTCGTGGGGCGCGACCGATTCCAGGGCCCCGTCTTCCATCCGCAATTCTGGCCTGAAGATCTGGATTTCAAGGGCAAGAAGACTATCGTCATCGGGAGCGGCGCGACCGCCGTCACGATCATTCCCGCAATGGTCAACGAAGGCGCGGGGCATGTTACAATGCTTCAGCGATCGCCGACCTGGTTCGCCTCGCGTCCGGCAAAGGATGCGTTTGCCAACCGCCTTCGCAAGTTCCTGCCGCCCAAGCTGGCTTATGCGATCACGCGGTTCAAGAACATCAACATGCAGGCCTATTTTTACGGCCTGACGCAACGTAAGCCGGAATTTGTCCGCACTAAGCTGCTGGAATTAACGACAGAGAGGCTTCCTGCAGGATACGATGTCGCGACGCATTTCACGCCAAGCTACAATCCCTGGGAACAGCGATTGTGCCTCGTACCCGACGCCGACCTGTTCGAAGCGATCAAGGGCGGCATGGCCGAGGTCGTGACCGACCATATCGAGAGTTTTGACGAAACCGGTATCCTGCTGAAATCAGGCAAGCATCTCGATGCCGATATCATCGTGACCGCAACCGGCCTCAAGATGGAAATCATGAGCGGGGTCGAGCTGCTCATCGATGGCCAGCCGCGCCGCGTCGGCCAGACCTTCAGCTACAAGGGCTGCATGTATTCCGACGTCCCCAACCTCGCCTCCGCATTCGGATATTCGAACGCGAGCTGGACGCTGAAGGCAGACCTGATCAGCGAATATGTCTGCCGTCTGCTCAATCATATGCGCGATACAGGAACGGACATCTGTGTCGCAGAGCCGCACGGCGTGAAGGAAATCCCGGGCGGAATGATGAATCTCTCTTCAGGCTATGTGCAGCGCGCCCAGGGCCGTGTCCCCAGACAGGGCGATATCGATCCGTGGATTGTCTACCATAATTACAGGGCCGACAAAAAGCTCATGCGCCATGGCAAGCTCGAAGATGGCGCCATGCGCTTCTACAAGGCGACGGGCGCGATCAAGGACGCAACGGAGGAAACCTTCGCGATTGCTGCGGAGTAACGGCTACCGGCGAAAACGATGCCTGCCGAAATCGGAGCGTTCGAACGAAAGGGCGGCAAAACCATCGTCGCCAAGCGGAATGAACGCCGTGCCGAACACTGAATTGTAGCCGCCAGTGCCAATTCCGAACCCGATTTCGCCGTGAATGCGGCCATCGGGAACCCGATGATCGTCGAGCGACGGGGCATTGATGTTGCGGTTTGCGGCGGCATCCTGAACGGCTTCGGCTTCTCTGGGCGAAAGGCGATGGACGGTCCCCGCAGGAGAGGCGCCGCCGCTTTCGTCAATGGTCGAAGCAGCAACGCTGCTGCTGGCAAAGGCAAATGCCGCCGCGGCGAGGAAGACGGTTGAAGGGGCCATCCGCGCAAAGTGGTCGCACGATCCTGTCCGCAGCGTGAACGAACCCGTGAGAGTCACAGTCTTCCCGTAACGATCGCTCGCGAAATCAGCCGCTTCACGCCCCATTTGTGAAACGGAACGATAAAGAACAGATATAGTTTCCCGGACCAATTGTGCACCGAACAGATCGTTGAAACGACAACGCTCGGCACCTCGTCATGCGTGATCCGCATCAATGAAAGCCGAAAATCAAGATGCTTGTTGTCGCGACCAGCGACAAGTTCAGTCTCGCTCAGAGAGAAAATCGGCCAAGGCCCGATGGTGTCACCGACCTCATAATGCTCCTTGCGCAACGCGCTCATGATGTCAGAGGCCGCCGGCACGTCAAGTCCGCACCGCGATGCAATCCAGTTGCGCATAATGAGCAAGGCCTTCATCCAGCCGGGGTGATGGCCGAAAATCGCAAAGAAAATGCCGACCATATCCTGTCGCGAATTGCGCAGCGGCGCGCGGTAGGAATCGCGGAAATAGGCTGAATCGACAATCCGGCGATCAAGCGCACTGGCAAGCGGCAGGTCGCATTCCGTGACGTTCATCAATGCTATCCTCGAGATGGAAAGTCAGGGCTTGAGGAGGCTGTAGGGCATAAAGGCAAAAGCGCAACGAACGGGAGCTATTCTCTCTCCATGCCTAACATCGGTACCACCCATCTTCAGCATCAGAAACTTGTAGACCCTCGAACATCAGGTCCAATTTGGCCTTCATTCTTCGCGTTTCTCATTTCTATGAAGCAGCTCTCGAATATTATTGACGTAGTCTGAAATTTTCCAATCTCTACAATCATCATCCTGTATTCCCAACAACAGGTTCGCCGCCTCTATATATCCCCCAGCCACCTCATCATGATCCAAAATAGAAAGCAACATCGGGACAATTCGAGCGTCTTTACGTTTTCCGAGACCGATAAATGCTTCGATTCTGGCATCTTCGAATGGATCATCAACACGCTGCATAAGCGCGTCGCGGATTTCCGGCATATCCGTTTCCCCCTGATTGCCGAGGCCAAATGTCGCCCAATCGCGCACGTCTTCGTCAATATCCCGCATCAAAACAATAAGCTGTTGAATGCTCACTGGATCGTCGGGAAACGAGCCAAGTGCGAATGCCACGGCATGCCTCACCTCACAGTTCGGGTTTGCAGCCCAGCTCACGATCAACTGCAATGCTGCGGGGTTTCCCAAATGGCCCAGAGCAAAGATTGCCGCTACCAAGGGCTGCTCGTCCGTCTCTACCTCTAGCAGTTGAGTGACAGCGGCAAGCGATTCATCGGGGAACGCATTCTTGTGCGTTTCCATTGTGCAGCCAATTTGCGCTAAAATGTCTGCTCCGCGCGCTCGATGCAACGGGTTGGGCGACTTGCACCACAATGCTGCCTTATCGAACACCTGCGGAGTTCCGATTGTCCGCAATTCGTGAACCGCATCCCACGGCAACTCGTCGTCATAAGCTCCGACAAGGCTTTGCTCGAATAGTTCTTCGATTGCGGATGACGGCATCGCAATGGTTTCCAAATGGTCAGTCTAGCGACTGGGTTTCACCTCGAACTCCCTGCCACGCAACCTTTTACAACATACGAACGACGGCTTTCTGAAAACCAAAATTGAGTCCGGCACGGCGATATCGCTTAGAAACTATCGCCGCCACCCCCCAAACGACCTTTTGCTGGCAAGCCGCGCCGATTTGACGCATGGAAGCCTCTCCCATCCGCAAACTGGAAAGTCGAGATGTCCGAAGAATTCTACCGCATCAAGCGCCTCCCTCCCTATGTCATCGCCGAAGTGAACGCGATGCGGGCGGCCGCGCGGCAGGCGGGGGAGGACATTATCGACCTTGGTATGGGCAATCCCGATTTGCCGCCGCCCCAGCACGTGATCGACAAATTGTGCGAAGTGGCGATGAAGCCCGATGCACATGGCTATTCGGCCTCCAAAGGTATTCCGGGGCTGCGAAAGGCGCAGGCGGGATATTATGCGCGCCGTTTCGGCGTCGATGTCGATCCGGAAAGCGAAGTCGTTGTGACGCTTGGCTCCAAGGAAGGTCTGGCCAATCTTGCCCAGGCGATCACTGCGCCCGGCGACGTGATCCTCGCGCCCAATCCGTCTTATCCGATTCACACGTTCGGCTTCATCATTGCGGGTGCCACAATCCGCAGTGTGCCGACCACGCCTGACGAGCGCTATTTCGAAGCGCTTGAGCGCGCGATGAAATTCACCGTGCCCAAGCCTTCGGTGCTGGTGATGGGCTATCCCTCAAACCCTACCGCCGAAGTCGTCGATCTGGCTTTTTACGAGCGCGTCGTGGCGTTCGCCAAGGAACATGGCTTGTGGGTGCTGTCCGACCTTGCTTATTCCGAGCTTTATTTTGACGGCTGCCCCACCCCTTCGATCCTGCAGGTCGAGGGCGCGAAGGATGTCGCGGTCGAGTTCACGTCAATGTCCAAAACCTATTCGATGGCGGGCTGGCGGATCGGCTTTGCGGTGGGCAACAAGACGCTGATCGCGGCGCTGTCGCGGGTCAAATCCTATCTCGATTATGGTGCGTTCACGCCGATTCAGGCCGCAGCCGTCGCCGCGATCAACGGGCCGCAGGATATCGTCACCGCCAATCGGGAGCTTTACAAGAAACGCCGCGACGTGCTGGTCGAAAGCTTCGGGCGCGCCGGATGGGACATCCCCTCCCCGCGTGCCTCCATGTTCGCCTGGGCACCGCTGCCACCCGCGCTGGCGCATCTCGGCAGCCTCGAATTCTCAAAGCAGCTCCTGACCCATGCGGGTGTCGCGGTCGCCGCAGGCGTCGGATATGGTGAGGAAGGCGAAGGCTTCGTCCGCATCGCAATGGTCGAGAATGAGCAGAGGCTCCGGCAAGCCGGACGCAATGTCCGCAAATATCTCCAGTCAATGGGGGTAAATGTCGGCGTGAAGGCCGGATAGACAGATCACTCTATGTCCCGCACCGATTTTGCTTTCTCGCACCGTTTCCGCGTCCGCTGGTCCGAGGTCGATCCACAGGCCGTGGTCTTCAACGCGCGCTATCTCGACTATGCCGATATCGCGATCACCGAATATTATCGCGAGGTTGGTTTTCGCAAACTCCACCCCGATGTGCCGCTCGAATTCCACGTAAAGCGTGCAACGGTCACTTGGGCCAAGCCGATTGAGGCGGACGAAATGATCGATGTGCTCGCGCGCACCGTGAGATCCGGTACGACAAGCATGACGCAAATGGTGGAAATTCACGGGGCCCGCGACGATGGCAGCGATGATCTGCGCGCCGAAGTCGAACTGGTGAATGTCCATGTCGACCTGTCGAGCCATCGTCCCATCCCGCTGCCCGACTGGCTTGCCCCGGCTTTTGCGGCTTTTGACGGCAGAACCTCTGGCTGAAATTCGTGCACCTGTGCTAGGGGCGCGCCTATGCAGGATACCGCAATCGACCCCGTTGACCTGATCGCCCAGATGGGCAAGCGCGCCCGCCGCGCGGTAAGCGAAATTGCGCGTCTTCCAGTGGCGAAGAAAGCCGAAGCCCTGATGGCGGGGGCAGCAGCAATCCGGATGCAACGCGCCTCAATCCTCGATGCCAACGCGCAGGATATGGAAAGGGGCCGGGCCAACGGTCTGAGCGCTGCCATGCTCGACCGTCTGGCACTGGATCCCGAACGGGTCGAAGCAATTGCAGCGGGGGTTGAGGCCGTGGCAGGGTTGCGCGATCCAGTCGGTATGGTGATTGATGAAAGCGTGCGGCCAAATGGTCTGAAGCTCTCGCGCGTCCGGGTGCCTTTGGGTGTCGTGGGTATCATCTATGAAAGCCGTCCCAACGTGACCGCCGACGCCGCCGCTCTGTGTCTCAAATCGGGCAATGCCGTCATCCTGCGCGGAGGATCGGAAGCAACACAGTCCAACCAGGCGATTCATGCAGCCATGATCCAGGGGCTTACGCGGGCTGGCGTGCCAGTGGACGCAATCCAGCTTGTCCCGACAACCGACCGAGCCGCAGTCGGCGCGATGCTGGGCGCTCATGGATTGATTGACATCATCATTCCGCGCGGCGGCAAGGCGCTGGTCGCCCGCGTCCAGTCCGATGCCCGTGTGCCGGTCCTCGCGCACCTCGATGGCATCTGCCACACCTATATCGATGCCGCTGCCGATCCGGCCAAGGCCTGCGAGATCGCGGTCAATGCCAAGATGCGGCGCACGGGAGTGTGCGGCGCGACCGAGACACTTTTGATCGACCGGAATTATGCCGAACCCCTGCCGATCCTGAAGGCCATGATCGAAGCCGGCTGCACCCTGAAGGGCGATGCCATGACGCTGTCGATCGAACCCCGGGCTCAGCCAGCGACGGAAGCGGACTGGGAAACCGAATATCTCGACTCCGTTTGCGCTGTTCGCTTTGTCGATGGTGTAGAAGGCGCAATCGCTCATATCGCCGCGCATGGCTCCAGCCACACCGATGCGATCATCACGGAAGACGCCGCTGTGGCCGAACTGTTCCTCAACACCGTCGACAGTGCGATCGTCATGCACAATGCCTCAACCCAGTTTGCCGATGGCGGTGAATTCGGGCTGGGCGCAGAGATCGGCATCGCCACCGGCAGGCTCCACGCCCGCGGCCCGGTCGCGCTGGAAGGGCTCACCACATATAAATGGCTGGTGCGCGGAACGGGCCAGACGCGACCTTGAATCGCTTGTATACAAATGATACACTTTGAAAATGAGCAACAAGACCATTGTGTCCACACGGGTGGACGACGAACTTCTGGCGATGATTGATCAGATCGCTGCCGCGCAGGATCGCAGCCGCGCTTGGATCGTCAACAAGTTGCTTGAAACAGCGGCGCGCAAGGAAATCGAATTCATGGAGTTCATCCAGGTAGGACTGGATGATATTGCGGCTGGGCGAACGATGCCGCATGAGGAAATGATTGGACGATTGCGAAGCCGATGGGCCCAGCGCAAGGCAGCCTGATGCGCATTGTTTGGGCCGACGAATCCGAAGCCGACCCCTTTTATCCTGCTTTATGACGTTAGTCCGGACGAGATTATCGTCGCTCGCGTCATTCACGCGGCAACCGATTGGAAGCCGCTGACATGATCCCAACAGCCCTTCTCGGTGGGTCGTTCAACCCCGCACATCGTGGCCATCGGCGAATCAGCTTGTTTGCCGCCGAGGCGCTCGGAGTAGCGGAAGTCTGGTGGCTCGTCTCCCCGGGCAATCCATTGAAGGAGGGCGCGAAGGACATGGCACCGCTCCGCGCACGACTCAAATCAGCACAGCATATGGCCCGGCGCAGCATCATCCGACCGACCGCAATCGAAGCCCGGTTGGGGACGCGTTACACGGTGGATACGCTCGCAGCGCTAGTCCGCCGCTACCCGAATCGCCGCTTCATCTGGCTGATCGGGGCTGATAATCTTGCCCAATTCCCCGAGTGGCGCGATTGGCGGAGGATCGCTCGCATGATGCCGATTGCGGTTATCGCGCGTCCGGGCTATGATGGTGCCACCCGGGCGGCCCGCGCCATGGGCTGGCTGCGGAAATTTGTCCGTCCCGCAGACCATGCAAAACACTGGACAAAGTGGAGACCCCCGGCGCTCGTGCTGTTGCGCTTCCGCCCTGACAAACGCTCCGCCACCGCGATCCGCCGGGCTAATCCCGACTGGTTTCGCTCCATTTCCTCCACCCCCGTGCGCGACGCCGTGACGCGCCACATGATCGATTGAGACAAGATTTGCCTGCCGCCAATGCCGCCAAAAGCGCCACAGCCCCTCATCCTTCCGATGTCCTTCACGCGCTGATTCTCCAATCGCTTGACGATGATCAGGCGGTGGAGACGGTGACGATCCCGCTTGCCGGAAAATCGTCCATCGCCGATCACATGGTGATCGCCAGCGGTCGTTCGACCCGTCAAGTGGCGTCAATGGCCCAGAAAATTGCCGAAAAGATCAAGGGCGAATTCCACCGCAGCCCCCGGATCGAAGGCCTGCCCGCTGCTGACTGGGTTCTGATTGATGCCGGTGATGTGATCGTCCACCTGTTCCGTCCCGAAGTGCGTAGCTTCTACAATCTCGAGCGCATGTGGGCCTTTGGCGATGCGCCGCCTGCACCCGAGAACGCTTGAAGCTTCATATTATCGCGCGCGGCAAGATGGGGCGCTGCCCTGAGGCCGAACTGATCGCGCGTTATGAAAAGCGGATCGGCTGGCCGCTCCAGATCACAGAAT